>CAYYCI010000095.1:0-9922 GCA_964470215.1 uncultured Planctomycetota bacterium | reverse complement strand
GCCAATACACCCACAACCACCTCTACATCTACCCCGAACACCGCGACCACGACCCTGGCCGCAACGGCCGCGGGGGTTATGGCGACCTCTTCCCCGCGAACATCCCCTACCTGCTCATCTCCCAGGGCTCGAGCGGTTCCGACAGGCCCTTCATGGAAGCCGTGGCCTACACCCTCGCGGCCTTCCGACCGGAGACGAAGAAGCGGCTCGCCCAGGCCGGTCTCCTGATGCCCACGGTCCAGATGATCCTCCGTTCGACCTACCGCGATGTCCAGCGCCCCGAGGACTACCTGACCTGGCGAGCGCACCCGACCGCCCTCGAGGGAGGCAAACTCGACGTCGTGGAGATGGTCGAGATGGCCCACGGGATCAAGCCCGACGCCATCCCGCCTCTCGCGCAGATCGAGGTCCTCGACGAGGATGTCGCGCTCCTCGGCCGCGACTACCTCGAGGCCCGCGAGGGCGAGCGACTCTTCGACACGCCCTGCGCAATCGCCAGGATCGCCCGCTCGGTCAAGCGCCTGCGGAGGATGGTCGTGAGCGCCCGGCCCAGTTTCGACCCCAACCGCCGCCCTCTCACCTACCACTGGGCCATCATCCGGGGCGACCCAGAACGAATCACCATCAAGCCCCTGGACGAAGAGCGCTCGCGGGTCGAACTGACCGTGGCCTTCCACGAGCGGCGGCCTGTCCACCCGGGCGCCGCGTTGGAATCGAACCGCGTGGACATCGCGGCATTCGTCCACAACGGCGCCCACTACTCGCCGCCCGCCTTCATTTCCATCTTCTTCCTCGACAGCGAAGCACGAACCTATGACGACCAGGGCCGCATCCGAGAGGTCAAGTACGGGGCGGGCGAATCCACAATCGGCTACAAGGCGAAAACCCTCAGGCCGCGCGACCCGAACTACGACATCACCGACTGGCCAGCGCTCCTCGGCCTCATTGTTGGCAACGGCAAGGGCCTCGCGGCAACCCTCCTGCGCGAGAAGTTCAACGAGGCCGAGTTGGCCCACCTGCGACCCGCCCACGCCGAACTCCTCCTGGCACTCCAGAGCCTCGAGAAGCCCACCAAAGCACGCGACGAGGCTGCCGCGCGTCGGCGCGAACTCCAGCAACAACTCCGAGAGGCCGAGAAAACCCTCCGCGAACTCAAGACCAGGAAGCCGCCAGAGACGAAAGCCATCGAGGCCGCCGACAAGAAACTCGCCACCCTGCGCGACCTCCTCAAGGGAGCCGACAAACTCCTCGCCACCCGCTCCGCCGAACTGCGGAAGGTCGAACAGGCCGCATCGAAAATCCTCACCGCCACCCGCAAGCCCCTGGGCGGCTCGATCAAAACCCGCCTCGAGGCCGCGCTCAACTCGATCAGGGAGGATACGGACTTCTTCTTCGCCCACTTCGCCGAGGTCGAAAAACTCGCCGCTGCCGCCGACCCCGCGCACCGCCGCCCCTACGAGTCCCTCCTCGAGGAATTGACCCGCCTGGACATCCTCCGCCGCAACCCCGACGGCACCTACCGCCTCACCCCGCTCCTCGGCCCGAAAGGCCCGCTCACCCACCTCGAGCGCGACCGCCTGGCCTGGCTCAACGCCACCATAATGAACCACCTTCTGTACCCCCGCATCCTCAAAATCCGCTACCGCCGCAACTACGTCAACCCCTTCATCTCCACGCCCAGGGACTGGCGCGACGTCTATCACTACGACGCCAGCGGCCGCCTCACCGGGTGGACCCGCTACGAGGGCCGCGAGAAGCGCCACTACACCCCCGACGGGGCGCTGGTGGTCGAATGGGACAAACTCGGACGCCCCCTCAGGGCACGAACCGTCCGCTACGTGGCCGAGGTCAAGAGCGGCAAGCCCTATCGCCTGGTCGAAAGACCCGGCGAGACCATCCGCCGCTACGCCTACTCCGGCCCCGCCGACCGCCTCGGCCACGTTGCCGGCCAGGAGAAGTAACCGGAGAGGAGCAGGGGGGCGGGACCCAGGCCCGACTGGTCGGACGAGTCGGACCGGTCAGACCTGTCGGACCTGTCGGACCTGTCGGACGAGTCCGACGAGCGCGGAAAACCAGGCACCCGACTTGCATTCCACGCGAGAGTTCACCATGCTGGGGGTTGAGCCGCCAATCAGCAGTAAGGAGAACAGCAGTGGCAGAAGAGGTCTCTCGTCGAGGATTCCTGGCGACTTCAGCCGCAGCGGCGGCGCTGGCTGCCGCGCACACACTCGCCCAGCCCTTCAAGACCACCCTCCACAAGGCGGTCATCAGCGGCAGGCCCAACGCCAAGTCGCTCAAGCGCCTCAAGGATGCCGGCTTCGAGGGGGTCGAATGCAACGCCTGGAACACGCCCCCCGACCAGGCGAAGCAATGCCGCGACCTGGCCGAAAAACTCGGCATGCGCATCCACTCCGTCCTGCGCGGTTGGGTGAACTTCAACCGGCCCAAGAGCGTCGCCGGCGACATCGCGAGCGTGACCAAGGCGCTCGAGGCGGCCCAGGGCTTCGGGGCCGACGCCATCCTCCTCGTGCCCTGCCGCACGGGCGGAATGCCCATTCCCCAGCCCTGGGACTTCGACATCGAGTTCGACCCCAAGACGGGACACGTCAGCCGGGTCGTCAAGGGCGACAACTCGAAGTTCCAGCGCTACATCGAGGCCCAGAACCAGGCGACCGACTCCGCCCGCGAGGCGCTCAAGAAACTGATCCCCGTGGCCGAGAAGACCGGGGTGGTCATCGCGCTCGAGAACGTGTGGAACAACCTGTGGGTGAAGCCCGATCTCTTCGCCAACTTCGTCGCCTCGTTCAAGAGCCCGTGGGTGAAGGCGTACTTCGACATCGGCAACCACGTCAAGTATGCGCCGCCGCAGGAGTGGGTCCGCACGCTCGGCAAACTCATCGCAAAGTGCCACGTCAAGGACTTCAAACTCAACCCCGATGGCCACGGCGGGAGGTTCTGTCGGATAGGGGAGGGGAGCGTCAACTGGCCCGAGGTCCGCAAGGCGCTCGACGAGGTCGGCTACAACGGCTGGCTGACCAACGAAAGCGGCGGCCTGTCCCTCGAGGAACTCAGCCGCCGCTTCGACCTGATCATCGCCGGGAAGAACCCCGCCGGCGCGTGAGCGGGCTCCTCACAGGAAACACGGCCTGGAAACCCTGCGGCACGGCCCGTTGGTCAACAGCGCAGGGCGCAGACGGAGCGGTTGCCAGGTTTCGGGCTTTCGGTTGTGGGTTCTGGGGGTTGGATGGGGTGTGGGTGGGGATGATAGCGCTCGTGGCCCGGGGCGGCATGTAGGCGGGCCGTCTCGGCCTGCGCGGTCGGCCCGCCCCTACAAAATTGGACAAGCCGGAACCGGCGAGTTGTACGGCCAGGCCCCGGTGCCTGCGCTGTCTGGTCTCCGCGGCCCCTCTGCCTGCTGTGCGGTGAAGCGAGGCTTTCGAGGGCTATCGCGGGCCGAGACGGCCCGCCTACACGGGTTGTCCGCGGCGCTCCCACCACCCGAAACCGAAAACCCAAAACCAAGAATGGCCTTCGCGGTGGCCGGGCGCCAGCGCCTTGACAGTCCCGCGGCGCAGGGGTAGCATCAGAATCCAGAAAGGGCGAGATAATGCACGAATCGCATAGAGCGCAAGCGGTCTTCCAGACCCTCCAGAACGAGCTGGCCAACCACGAGTTCGACCGGGTGACCAAGGTGACGCTCGTGGTCGGGGAACTGAGCGGGGCGGACGCCGACCACATAATCGAACACCTCAGGGAGATGGCCGTCGGCACGCCGCTGGAGGGGGCCGACTACGAGGTGGTGGAGGTGGCGGTGGAGTTCGAGTGTGGGGACTGCGGCGCCCGCTACGGCGCGAACACCAAGGGGCCGGGTTGCCCTGAGTGTGGGAGCCTGCGCCAGACGGTGGTGCGAGGACACGAGTTCGGGGTCGAGTCGGTCGAGGTGGAGTGATGCCGCGTCGTTTGCCCAGGTGGCTGCACGTTCCGGCCCTCGAGCACTTCGCCAGCCCCGCCGAGGGGGTGATGGCGCTGTGTCGCTGGTTCGTGCGCATGCGGTGGCTGGCGGTGGTGGCGCTCTTCCTGGTCGTCTCGCTCACCCACTGGGTGGTGGGCATCGCGCTGCCCCTGCCACAACTGTTCGGCCTGGGGGCGATCCTGGCGGTTTACAACACGCTCTTCTACTGGTACCTGGAGAGCCTGAGCGGCCGCGTCGAGCCGCCGCATTACCGCACCGCCGAACGGTTCGCGAACGTCCAGGTCGTCGCCGATGTTTTGTGTATGACGGTCCTGCTGCACTTCTCCGGCGGGGTCGAGAACCCGCTGAGCGTCTTCTACCTCTTCCACGTGGTCATAGCGAGCGTGATGCTGCGGAAGGGGGAGAGTTATGCCCACGCGTTCCTGGCCTTCGCGCTGTTCGCGGCGCTGGTGTTCCTCGAGTACCTCGGGGTGATTCCCCACCACCACCTCGAGGGCTACATCAGCGAGCCGCAGTATCGGAACCTTCGGTTCATCTTTGGCCACCTGGGCATGCTGGCGGTCACGCTAGTGGTCAGCGCGTTCTTCACCACCCAGTTGGTCGAGCGTCTGCGCGAGCGCCAGGCGGAGTTGGCAGCGACCAGCAGCCGCCTGGCGCAGCTCGAGGCTCGCAAGTCGCGCTTCATGCGCGTGGCCGCCCACCAACTCCGCGCCCCCCTCTCGGCCATCCACTCGCTCCTCAACGTCGTCCTGCGAAGTTACGACGCCCTCAGCGAGGAGAAGCGGGTCGAGATGGTGCGGCGGGCCGAGAACCGCACGCGGTTGATGCTCGACCTTCTTGCCGACCTCCTGGCGCTCTCGCGCCTGCGCGACGCGCGCGACCAGGCCCACCGCCGCGATCTGGCAGCCGTGGACGAACTGGCCGCCCGGGCGGTCGAACTCTACGCCACCCAGGCCGAGGAAAAAAACGTCCGGGTGGAGACGCGCCTCGGGGCTAGCGGGGCGCAGGTCCTGGCCGAGCGCGACAGTCTCCGCGACGTCGTCGTCAATCTCGTCTCGAACGCGGTCAAGTACACCCCCGAGGGCGGCTCCGTGACCGTGGCCACCGCGGCCGACAACTCGCGCGTGGTCCTCGAGGTCGCCGACACCGGGATCGGCATCCCCCCCGAGGACCAGGAACACCTCTTCGAGGAGTTCTTCCGCGCCAGCAACGCCCGCGAGTTCGTTCAGGAGGGCACCGGCCTCGGCCTCTCGATTGTCAAGGAGATCGTCGAGAGCCACGGCGGCCAGATCACCTGCGAGAGCGAGCCGGGCAAGGGCACACGCTTCACCGTGACCCTCCCCGTGGCCGTCTGCGA
Source organism: uncultured Planctomycetota bacterium (assembly GCA_964470215.1). Classification (GTDB taxonomy): domain Bacteria; phylum Planctomycetota; class PUPC01; order DSUN01; family DSUN01; genus CAYYCI01. Next base: position 4,592 of record CAYYCI010000095.1, on the reverse strand, counting down.
ACTGCCGCGGCGGCGCCCCACGCTGCTCCCCAGGCGGGTCTAACGCCTGGCCTCTCTCACCGCCAGCCTCATCCGCTCCCGGGCCGCGATCACACGTGGCTCGCCCCAGAAAGCCCAGTCGCTGTTCGAGTCGCCCGCCGGCCCGACGTCGGTCACCACGCGAAGCACCACCGTCTTGCCCTCGAACGGAGCCAGGTCGCCGCGGAGCACCTTCCATTTCCTGAGCGCAGCGAACTGGGTGGAGGCGATGGTCGTGAAGGTCCTCGCGTCCTTCTCGCGCACCTGCACGCTGAAGACGCACCCATCCGTGGTCGAAGAACCATCCACGAACCCGACCTGCGCCTCGAAGAGGCACGGCTCGTCGGGAAGTTTCAACTCGAATTCCCCGAAGGCATAGCCGACGCCGCCCCGATACGGCGGGTGGCAGAAGAACCCGGCCTTTGAGATGCCCCCGACCGTCCTTCGAGCGGCGTAGAACGACGCGCCGCTCTCGGGCCGCAACGGCTCCTCGCCCTTGCCGCGGAAGGCGATTCCCGTGCGCCGCGGCGCCATCTGGCTCAGCCCCGCCGCGACGAGGCGCTCGCGGCTCGTCGCGACCAGCCAGCGGAGTTCCTCGCGTCCTGAGGGCAGGTCGAACGCGGCCTCGACCGGGGTCTCCATCTCTCGCTCCGGCACCGCGACCTCGAGAGCGACGACCTCCTCGCTCCCCTCCCCGACGCTCAGTTCGATTGTGGTCGGGCGCAACTCGAGCCAGGGCGCATCGAACGACGCGCGCACCTTGCTCTCCCCAGGCAGGTTACTCCTGAGGCGCAGGAGCAGCCTGGTCGTGGCGCCCGGCAGGAGCGGCTCGGTGGTCGCAGGGGCGAGGGTCGCCTCGAGGGGTGGTGCGACCAGCGCCGTGAACCACCCCACCCCCTCGGCTCGCCGCTCTCCGACCCGGCCCCATACGCCCAGGCGGAACCAGACTCTCTCGCCCGCCCGCGCACCGTCTCGAACCCACAGGTTCACCGGGACGCGAACCCGGCGGCCGGGCCCGATGGCCGGCAGCTGCCCGGAAGCCGTCAGGCGTCCCGACGGACCTCTCACCTCGTACCTTGCCTCACGAAGAGTCTCGTCCGCGAGATTGACGACCTCGACGGTCGGGGTGTAAACCACCCGCGGGACCACGAGCCGAGGGGCAGCGTCGAAAGCCGGGGCGACCGTCCGGCCCATCGCCTCCAGGCGATAGGCCACGGCGCCCTCGACGGGCATGACGGCGTGGCCGATGTTGCTCACTCTCACCTCGGCCTCGCCGAGGGGCTTCCCCTCGCGGTCGAGAGCGGTCGCGGCGAGCGCCACATCGCGCCCCAGGCCCAGCGCCGACGGCCTGACCGCCAGGTCCTCACACTTCGTCAGCGGAATAGCCAACCACGCCTCGCGCCCGGCGAGGGGCTTGAGCGCCACAGCGCCGCGGCAAGCCAGAGGACCGCGGACGGCGAAGCGGTCCCGCGTGTCGAGATAGAAATACTCCGGCGCCTCGACCCACTCCCGGCGATGGCCATCCACGATTGCCGAGCACTGGAAGAGGTCGCCGGGGCGCCACGCCAGGTGGCCGGTCGGCGGGAGGACGTAGGTCCTGCCGTTGCATCGCACCGGCCAGTCGTCGCGGAAACTCAGGTTGCACCACAGGCGGAGGCCATTGCGATAGCGGACGAAGACCTGGCCGCGTTTGTGTGCCCCGGCGCGGATGGCCTGGGATGTGGTCAGGAGGCGGCGTCCGTCGAAGTAGCGAATCGCCTCGGCCTCGACCAGCGCGTAGCGCTGCTGGAGGGCATTCGTCAGGTAGAACGCCTTGAGCGCCCCGTCGAGGCCCCACTCGAGGGGCAAGAACCCGATGTGGCCGAAGGCCAGAGTGGAGGTGATGAAGCGGTCGAGGTATGGGCTGGTGCGCGAGCGGTCGCGGCGCCAGGTCGGCTCGTGACGCGGGAAGAACATCGAGGGCATGCCCATCCCGAAATCGGTCTCGAGAGGATGGAGCCGCAGGAGGTCGAAATCCACCAGCGGCGGCACGCGCCAACGCTGCGGGCCGGTGATCTGGGCGTAGTTGCCGGTGACGAGGCCCGCGTACATCCAGTGCATGCGCCCCTCGCTGAAAACCGGCCCCTGGTACGACTTGCACTCGTTCCACAGGAGCCAGGCGTAGCATCGCCAGGTGGCGCGGAACATCCCGGCACCGGGCACCCGCGCGTCGTAGTCCGTGCGGTTCCACGGGGTGACGGCGGTGTGGACGTCGCTGTAGCAGGTGTTGGCGCCGAACTTCGCGGCGATCCCCGGGGCGAAGCGGGCCTCGGCCTGCCAGGCATACGTCGGCTTCGGAGCGTAGCACCGGGGCCACGCTCCCGTCCAGTTCCCATCCGGGCGCCGACACACCTTCTCCTCCTCCCAGTTGGCGTTGATGGGGGCGTAGTCGGTGTAGTTGGCGTAGAGGCCGAAGCGGTAGCCGAGGCTCTTGACCCACTGGCCGTAGCGCCTCATCTCGTCGTCGCCGATTCGGGGCGCGCAACGGAGCCGGAAGGTGAAACTCTCGCCCGCGTCGCGCCAGCCAACCTCGTGGAGGGGACAGATGAACCGCTCGACGCCACGCGCCTTGAGGTCAAGCAGGAGGTCGCGGTTGGGCGCGCCGATGTTCCGCCAGATCGCGCCGGTGGCCAGGTGGGCCATCGGGTTGCGAGGATGCGGGATGTGTGGCAGGACCTCCTGGAAGTCGCTCGAGACCGTGACGATGAGCCGCTCGCGCAGCGGATTGCGCTGGCCGTCGGTCCTCGGCAGGTAGCGCGAGCCGCCGTTGTAGGTCAGGCCGTCGCCTGCCGCACGACCGCCGGCGGCGAATAGTTCCGAGGCGTCCGAGTTGTACCAGTCCAGAAGACCGCTGAGGAAAAGCCCGTTCCAGTGGACGACATACGGGCCGAGCCACCCAAGGGTGAGGTATGGGACGCGGATGAGTTCGGCTCCCGGCACTGGTGCGGCGTGGCCGACGAGGAAGGCGGTGGCCTCCGCCGCCTGCGCCTCGACCTGGAGCGACTTGCCCACTGCGCGCAGGCGATAGGAGTAGCGCGCCTTGCCGCCGCCTGCCTTCGCCTCCCACTCGAAGGCTACGGAGTCCCCGTCGCGGCGAGCAGCGACCAGACGGGTCTGGACGGCCTTGTCGCCGGGCCGCCGCTCCTGTCCGCCCAGCAGCAGGGCCGGACCGCCTCGTGCACACGGCCTGAACTCCCTGCCGCGAATCTCGACCGAGAGGTCGTCGAGCCAGCCCGTTCGTGGCTCATAGCGCCAACGGAGAGTCTCGCCGCGCGACCTGGCGACGAACTCCCATCCCTCGCCTCGCTCGCGCACCCGGACCGCCACGCGGCTCTTCACGGGCGGGGTGATCGTCTCGGGGGTCGTCGGCCAGGGAGTGTCCGCCGGCGGGAGTTTCATCTCGGGCAGCGGCTCGTAGGCCGGGCGATAGAACTGAAGCGCGTCAAAGAACAGCCTCGCCGGCTTCGGGTCGGAACAAGAGGTCACCCGAATGCCGAGGAATCTCAGGGGGTAGTCGAGCTTGCCGTCGCCGCTGCCGGTCTTTCGCACCCGGCTCGTTTGCTGTCCCGCCGGCCCGATCATCGTGGCGTGCATCAGGAACCAGTAGTCGAAGTTCACGGTGCCCATGTTCACGCTGAACGCCTCGCCGCGTGCGTCCTCGAGAAGCACATAAACGTGGGTCCTGGCGGTCCTGGGCCTGGAGTGCCAGCCCCAGTTGTTACCCCGGACCCAGAGGGCGACGTCGGTCGGGCGGCCGGGGATTGGGATTGGCTCGGGCGGGCGGAGTTCGAAGGCGCTGGCGGCGGTCTCCCCGCGATAGACCACCTTCGCTGTGTGTGAGCCGAATAGGAGCTCCTCGCGGGAGCGGAAGGCCTCGGCACGACAGCCCCGCAGCCCGACGACCTGCCAGCCGGTCAGGTCCTCGAAGTCCACGAGTTGCGGATGGGCCGGGCGGTCGCGGCCGGCCCAGTCGAGTTCGTAGGGACGCTTGCCCACCCTACCGCGCGGGTCGGAATTCGATGCCGGAACGACCGACCGCCCCGTGGCCGCACGAAGGGTCACCGCCACGAGGAACACCAAAGCGCCAGCGCTTCTCATGCCTGAGACTATGCAGGAAGCACGTTGTTCCCCCCGAGATAGACTTGGGCGCGTGGGCTCTGGCACGCTCTTGTGCACCGTTGGTTCCAAACGCAGGCGAGAAGGAAAAGAATGCTTTGCCGAGAGAGCGCAAGCCGTTCGCCCCACGGCGTTTCGGGACGAGGAGTCGGAGTCAGATGCCAGCCAAGGGGCTCTTTTCCTTCTCGCCTGGCAACTGATCGCGGTGCAAAAAGCGTGCCAGAGCCCACGCGCCCCGTCCGCGCTTAGTTCAGGCTTCCTCATAGATGCGCCTCCAAAGCCCATTACCCCCGATATCGTAACAGCTGCGAGGTCGGCTTGAAAGAGAAACCGGAGGCGAGGGACTGCCGCCCAGGTCTGCGACTGTCATGGAAAGGCCCGACGCGGCTCGTAGGCCGCGTCGGGCCCTGGAGGTCTGA
>CAYYCI010000094.1:6326-9946 GCA_964470215.1 uncultured Planctomycetota bacterium | reverse complement strand
GGCCTCGACGATCTGGTTGCCGATGGTGTGGACGGGGCTCAGCGAGGTCATCGGCTCCTGGAAGATCATCGAGATTTCCTTGCCGCGGATCTGGCGGATTTCCTTGCCCTCGTCCGGAAGGTCGGTCAGGACGAGGCGCTCGCCGTCGCGGTGGAGGGTTATCTTGCCGGCCACGATCCTGCCCGGCGGGGATATGAGACGGAGGATCGAGAGCGCGGTCACGCTCTTGCCGCAGCCGCTCTCGCCCACGAGGCCCACGGTCGTCCCGCGCGGGATCACCAGGTCCACGCCCTCGACAGCCCGGACCGTGCCCTCGTCGAGGAAGAAGTGGGTCTTCAGGCCTTCGATGCTGACGATCGGTTTGCTCATGCGCTCATCTCGCGTAGGGGTCGGCGGCGTCGCGAAGGCCGTCGCCGACGAAGTTGAACGCCAACACGGTGATCACCACGAAGACCACCGGGGTCAGAAGCCAGGGGTGAAGGGCGACGGCCTGGACGTTCTGGGCTTCCTTGAGCAACACGCCCCAACTGGTGACCGGGGGCCTGAGGCCGAGGCCGAGGAAACTCAGGGCCGTCTCGCCCAGGATCATTCCCGGCACCGCCAGGGTGAGGCTGACGATGATGTGGCTCATGAACGACGGGAGCAGGTGGCGCCAGAGCACTCGCCACTGGCTCGCGCCACAAAGTCGGGCAGCGGTCGCGAAGTCCTCCTCGCGCAAGGCCAGAATCTTCCCACGCACCTGGCGGGCCAGCCCCGTCCAGCCGATCAACGACAGGACGATCGTTATCCCGAAGTAGATTCTCAACGGCGGCCAATGGGCGGGCAGGGCCGCCGAGAGCGCCATCCACAGCGGAATCGAGGGGAACGAGCGGATGATCTCGATGAGGCGTTGGATGAGGTTGTCCAGCCAGCCGCCCACGTAGCCGCTGATGCCGCCGATGATGAGCCCGAGGACGAAACTGAGGGTCACTCCCAGGAGACCGATGGTCAACGAGATGCGGGCGCCGTAGATTATCCGCGAGAGCATGTCGCGGCCAAGCGTGTCGGTGCCGAGGAGGAAGAGCGTCCCACCGTCCTCGACGCCGAAGAGGTGGATGTCGGTCGGAATGATTCCGAGCAGGCGGTATGGCTCACCGCGGACGAAGAACCTGATCGGGTAGCGGCGGCTGCGGTCCTCGACGTAAATCTTCCGGAGCGTTTCCGGGTGCCGCGCGCTCCTCAGGCCGTAGACGAACGGCCTCAGGTGAAAGCCGTCGTCGCCGATGAAATGGAGCCGCTGGGGCGGGGCATAGGAATAGGCGATGTCGCGGGCCTCGAGGGTGTAGGGCGCCAGGAACTCGCAGAACCCCGCCACCAGGTAGAGAAAGAGCACGACCAGCCCAGCGGCCACGGCGAGGCGGTGTTTGCGGAAGCGCCACCACATCAGCCGCCATTGCGAGGCGGTGTGGACCTCGGCGGCCCCGACACCAGGCGCCTTGGCCTGTGGGGCGGGGGCGTCCTCGAGATGTTCCTCGACCTCAACCCCCATGGGCAATCATTCCGTTCGCTTCTCGTAACGGATGCGCGGGTCGAGCAGCATGAGCAAGATGTCCGAGATCAACGTCCCGACGACGGTCAACAGGCTCAGCATCATGACCATCGAGCCTGCCAGGTACATGTCCTGGTTCATCAAGGCGCGCAGGAGCAGCGGTCCGGTGGTCGGCAGGCCGAGGACCACCGCCGTGATCGTCGCGCCGGAGACGATCGCCGGCAGAACCCAGCCGATGGTGCTCACCAGCGGGTTGATGGCCACGCGGACGGGGTATTTCAGGATGAGTTTCACCCGTGCGACGCCCTTGGCCCTGGCGGTCAGGACGTATTGCTTGCGGAGTTCGTCGAGGAGGTTGCCGCGCATGACGCGGATCAGGCCGGCGGTGCCCGCCGTGCCTATGACCACGACGGGAATCCAGATGTGAGCCATCAGGTCGCCGAACTTCGCCAGCGACCACGGCGCGTTCTGGAACTGCGGCGAGAACAGCCCGCCCGCACTCACCCCGAAGACCGAGTAGCCGACGTACATGAAAATCAGCGCGAGCAGGAAATTCGGCGTGGCCAGCCCGATGAAGCCCAGGAAGGTGAAGACGTAGTCGCCTATCGAATATTGCCTGACAGCCGAGTAGATGCCGATCGGGATGGCGACCGCCCAGGTGAACAGGAGCGTGACCAGCGAGATAATCGTCGTCAGCAGGATGCGCTCGCCGATCAGTTCGGTCACCGGGCGGTTCCACTCCATTGACATCCCCATGTCGCCGCGCAGAAGGCCGGCTATCCAGTGGAGATATTGAAGATGGACCGGCTCGTCGAGGCGGTATTGTTTCTTCAGCGCAGCGATCTGTTCTTCGTCAACGGTCTCCCCGGTCTCGGAAAGGGCCGCGATGTAGGAGGTCAGGTAGTCGCCCGGCGGCAACTGGATGATCGCAAACGAGATGATCGAGATGATCAGCAGGGTCGGAATCATCCAAAGGAGCCGGCGGGCGATCAGGGTGAGCACGGACGAGGCCTCCTCAATCCCCCTCTATCGCATAACACTCCGGGGCGGTGTTGCCCGGAGTGCGGAAGACCCAGCCCGAGATGGCCACCTCGGGCACGTTGCGGAACGTGTCCTTGACCAGGAAGATCGAGGGCACGTTCCCCACAGTGCCGATGACCCAGAGGTTCTCGCGGTTCAGCCGCAGGATTTCCCCGAAGAGGCGGATGTGTTCGGCCGGGTCGGGGGTCATCTGGATTTGCCTGTAGAGGTCGAGGCACCGGCGAATGGCGGGCGGCGGCTCCTCGCCCTGGCGCCCGTCGGTGTTGAACCAACGGGCGTAGCCGATCGCGTGGATCGACTCGAGGCTGAACGGCAGGAACCAACGCGGGTCAACCACCGGGAGCATCTCGTCGGCGGAGCCCCACGTGCCCACGTCGTGGAGCAGGGCCGCCTTGCGGGTGTAGAAGAGTTGCCGAGCCTCCAACTTCACCTCCGTCTTCACCCCGACCGCCGTCCAGTAAGAGGCGATCAACTCGAAGATTCGGTAGTTGACGAAAACCGAGGGCACCTCGATCTGTATGGCCAGGGGCTTGCCGTCGGGGCGCAGGCGGATGCCGTCGGGGCCGCGCCGGGCCAGGCCCATCTCGTCGAGCAGGCGGTTCGCCCGCTCGGGGTCGTATTCGATGTATGCCTTCTCGTAGTGGGGGTCGTAGAATGGCGAGGCTGGCGGAGGACAGACCTGGCGGGGCTGGCCGATCCCGAAGTAGGCCAGCTCGTTTATCTCCTGGCGATTGATCGCGAGCGAGAGCGCGATGCGGAAGCGCTTGTCGGCGAAGATGCGCCCGAGCACGGGGTCCTTGTGGTTGAGGTTGATGGCCAGGATGTTCTCGCCCCCGCCACTGCTGAGCCAATGGAGCACGCGGTAGCCGCCCTTGCGCCGGTTCTCCATGAAGAGCGGGTAGTTGTCGAACGAAAGGTGGCGCCCCTGCATCCCCATCTCGCCGTTTATGGCCTTGAGGTTGATCGTCTCGATGTCGTAGATCTCGAAGGTCATCCGGTCTATGTAGGGCAGTTGGTTGCCCTCGGGGTCCACCTTCCAGTAGTAGGGATT
>CAYYCI010000094.1:0-6226 GCA_964470215.1 uncultured Planctomycetota bacterium | reverse complement strand
GGTCTATGTAGGGCAGTTGGTTGCCCTCGGGGTCCACCTTCCAGTAGTAGGGATTGCGCTCGAAGACGGCCGGCTGGGCCGGCGGCGGCTTGACCACTATCCAGGGCCATAGCCTCGGGCACTCTGCGTTGCGCCAGTCCACACGGTCGAAGAAAAGTTGAAACCACAGTTGGAAGCCCCGCTCGCGGGCCTGGGCCTCGAGTTTTTCCTTCGGGACGTAGCGCGCGTGGAACTGCTTGAGATAGTGGGCCGGGTAGCGGACAGGCACGTAACTCAGCCCCGAGGCCATCATCTGGAGAAACAGCCCGTGGGGTTCCGCGAAGCGGAAGCGGACCGTGTAGTCGTCGAGTTTCTCCAATTCCACCGTCTTGCCGCCACGGCGGAAGTCGCGCGGCACAACCGGAGTGAGTTCCTCGTTCTTCAGGATGTCCTCGTACCAGAACAAGATGTCGTCGGCGGTGAAGGGCTGGCCATCGGACCAGCGGACCCCGCGCCGGAGCCAGAACGTGTAGGTTCGGCCGCCGTCCTCGACCTTCCACCGCCTCGCCAGGTTCGGCAGGATGCGGCGGCCCATGGCGTCCCAGCGGACGAGCCCATCGTAGGCCAGGCGGGCCTCGAAAATCCCGATGTCGCTCGGCCCCGTGGCGAACCGTCGCCACGTGCCGCCATAGGGCCCGCACTGATCGGGAGGGACGACGACGAGCGGGTCTTCAGGCAGGCGCTCGCTGACGGACGGCAACTCGCCCGCAGCCACCCGCCGGGCGAGCCTCGGTGCATCGTGGAAGTTCCGTCTGCGGGCCTCCGGCCACTCCTCTACCCGATGGACACTCTTCGGACCGGCCGGATGGCGTTCGGGCGGTCGGATCGCGCGGAGTTCTTCGAGGGACGTCTTCCCGGCGCCGGAGAGTGTCCAGGTCAACTCGCCCAGGGAAGCGGCCAGCACCGCGAAGCCGAGAAAAACAACCACAAGGCAGCCAAGAAAGACCGCGATACGCCGCACCAGACCTCACTCCATCATCGGGCGGTCTAATTTACGTCTGCGAGGCCCCTCCCGCAAGCGCTGAGAACGGGAACGGGAGCGTTTTCCCCAGCCCCGACGAGTCCGAGATTCCTCGGGCGGGTGGGCGACCTGATGAGCCAGGTATCGTAGCCTCCCCTGCCATTTCCGGGTGCGGCAGGGGAAACATTTTCTTCGAGAGGGTCTATGTCCACGTACAGCTAGAGCCTGGGGGACGTTCGCACATCTGTGAGGAAACCCTGGACGGCAGCGCGCCGGGGCCGCGTGCGGGCCTTCTGTGCGCGCAGGTCGTTGCGAACTCGTTTCTTCTCTCGTCGCTTCGTCAGCCCCGCCTGGCGAAGAATCCGCGCCGCAGCCTCTGACGCATTTCCTCGCTTGACCTTTCCCGCACGGTGGGCCAATATCTCATCGAAGACCTCCTTGTGCAAGCGTCTGGGACGGTTCCGCCTACTCCCGTGTATTGTGCAAGGATGTCTAATCCACTTTCTTTCCACCCATCTGCTCGCGCCCCCCTAGAGGGGGCGGTGGGGAAGGGGTGCAGGACTCCCATTGCCGTGCCGTCCTCTCCACCTTCTTGAAGAGCCCAATCCCCATATGACTCAGCCGAACACACCGTCCCACCAGGTGGACACCATGTGCCTGTACGTGGACAAGCCGGCAAATTAAGCGGGTTGACAAGGCTGGGGCGTTGGGCTACACTCGCCGCCACGTGGACGGCGTGTGAGGTGCGGTGTTGTGTGTCCCCCTGTTACCTACCGCGATGCGGGCGTGGACATAGAGGCGGGCCGGGAGTTTGCCCAGGCCATCCAGGCCCAGCTCCGCTCGACCTATGGGCCGGCCGTCCTCGAGAACGACTACGGCTTCGCCGGCCTCTATTCCATTCCGGGACAAGTCGGGCTTTTCGCTCGCCGGTGCCGCAACCCGGTCCTGGTGGCCTGCACCGACGGGGTGGGCACGAAACTCAAGGTCGCCCAGATGGCCGGGAAACACGACACCGTGGGCATAGACCTGGTGGCGATGTCGGTCAACGACCTCCTGGTCACGGGGGCGATGCCGCTTTTCTTCCTCGACTACATCGCCACCGGCCGTCTGAAAAAGGCCACGCTGGTCGAGTTGGTCAAGGGGATAGCGGCGGGCTGTCGCCAGGCCGATTGCGCGCTCCTTGGTGGCGAGACGGCCGAGATGCCGGGCTTCTACCGCCCAGGCGAGTACGACATGGCCGGCTTCGCGGTCGGCATGGTCGAGCGGGCGCGGCTTGTCAACGGCCGCAGGCTCTGCTCCCCCGGGGATGTCATACTGGGGGTGGCCTCCAGCGGGCTCCACTCCAACGGCTACTCGCTCGTGCGCAAACTCTTCTTCGAGCAAGAAAAGATGGGGGTGGACGACCACGTGGCCGACCTGGGCTGCACCCTGGGCGAGGAACTCCTGCGGCCAACCCGCATCTACGTCCGAGGCGTCCGCGCCGTCCTCGAACGCTACCGCGTCAAGAAGGTCGTCCACGCTATCGCCCACATCACCGGCGGGGGACTGCCCGAGAACGTGCCGCGGGTGCTCGGCCCGCGGTGCGTGGCGCGCATCCGCAAGGGCAGTTGGCCAGTCCCACCGGTCTTCGCCCTTGTCCAGAGGCTCGGCGGCGTCGAGGAGGACGAGATGTTCCGGGTGTTCAACATGGGCATTGGCCTGGTGCTCGTTGTCTCGCCCTATTACGTCGGCGCCATTACCCGTCGCCTCGAGGCACAGGGCGAGAGGGTCTGGCCCATCGGCGAGGTCACCCGGGGCGACGGCCCGGCGCTGGAACTGGTCTGAGCAGGCAGCCTTGCAGAACCGCGCCAGAATGAACCCCAACGCCCGCCACTGACAGGAGACAACCGACCATGCGGGTCCGCGACCTGATGCAAAAGGACGTGATCTCCCTCCAGAGCGACGAGCCGCTGATCAACGCGGTCGAGGCCACGGCTTCCGAACGCATCCGCCACCTGCCTGTCCTCGAGGGCGAAACGCTCGTCGGCATACTCTCCTCGACCGACATCAAACACGCCGTCCCATCCCCCCTCATCGAGGGCAACAAGGAAGAATACGACCGCGTCCTCAACACCACCCCCGTCAGCCGCGTGATGCGTCGCCATCCGATAAGCGTCGCGCCCGACGCCACGCTGGCCGAGGTGGTGCGGCTGATGGTCGAGAACAAGGTCGGCGCCGTGCTGGTCGTCGAGGATGGCAAACTCGTCGGCATAGTCTCGGAACTCGACGTCCTCAGGACATTCCGGAGCGTGCTCGAGATCCTCGAATGAGCGGTCGCGGCGGGTCACGCCACCGCCCCGGTCGGCGAATACCCCTGCGAAAGGACCATGCCCCGTGGGCCTGATACGCGAACTCCCCGAGAACGTGGCGAACAAGATCGCCGCCGGCGAGGTCATAGAACGCCCCGCATCGGTCGTCAAGGAACTGGTCGAGAACTCAATTGACGCCGGCGCCACCCGCATTGAAATTCAGCTGGAGGAAGGCGGACGCAAACTCGTGCGGGTGACCGACGATGGCTGCGGGATGGACGCCGAGGACGTGGCGATGTGTTTCCGCTCCCACGCTACGAGCAAACTGCGAACCTCCAACGACCTTTTCTTCATCACCACGCTTGGCTTTCGCGGCGAGGCCCTCCCGAGCATCGGGGCCGTCGCCCAGGTGCGACTGGTCTCGAGGCTCCGCGGCACCGAGGCGGCTCACGAGGTGGTGGTCGAAGGCGGGAGGGTCAGCGGGCCGAAGGTCGCCGGCGCCCCGGAAGGCACCACCGTCGAGGTCAGGAACCTTTTCTTCAACACCCCCGCCCGGCGAAAGTTCCTCCGCTCCCCGCGCACCGAACTCGGCCACGTCCTCGATGTCGTCACCAGAATCGCTCTCCCCCACGAGAACATCCACTTCATCGTCAGCAACGACGGTCGGACCGTGGTCAACGCCCCGCCGGCGGAGGGCCGCCGCGCCCGCGTGGCGGCATTCGCGGGAGCGGAACTCGCCGAGGAGTTGCTCGACGTGGAAGGCGGCGAGGGGCCGCTGAGGGTCGAGGGCCTCGCCGGCCCACCATCGCTCTCGCGCGGCTCGACCGCCATGCAATTCATCTTCCTCAACCGCCGCTACGTCCGCGACCGCGCGCTCTCGAGCGCCATCCGAAAGGCATACGAGGGCCTCATGCCCCCAGGGCGCCATCCAGTCCTCTTCCTCTTCCTCCAACTCGACCCCCGGGAGGCGGACTTCAACGTCCATCCGACGAAGATCGAAGTTCGCTTCCGCCAGGGGCGACGGGTCTATAGTTGCGTCCTCGGGGCGTTGCGCGCTGCCCTCGGCGCCAGCGACCTCGCCCCGAGGCTCGAACCTGTCCCCACCTCCTGGGACCAGGTGCGGCGTTCCCCCACGCCGGGGAGTCGCCCGGCCTCGCCGCTAGCCTTCAGCGAGCCGCCGGTCCACCTGGAGGGGGCGCGAACCCGGCCGAGGCCGATCCCGACGCCAACCGAACCCTTCGCGGCCGCGGGAACCCAGGCCCCCTTCCTCCAGATCCACAACTCCTACATCCTCGAGGAAACCCCCGAGGGCTTCCGCGTCACGGACCAACACGCCCTCCACGAGCGAGTGCTCTACGAGGAACTTCTGGCCCGCAGCGCGAAGGCCGGGGTGGAGTCGCAACGGCTGCTGATGCCCGAGGTGGTCGAGCTCAGTGCGGCGGAGACCGCGGTCGCGGCCGAGGCAATCGAGGCACTCGCCTCCTTCGGCTTCGAGATACGCGAGTTCGGCGAACGCACGGTGGCCGTCCACGCTGTTCCCAGCCTCCTGGCGGACTGCGACCCCAAGGAACTCTTCCACGACGTGATCGAGGAATTGAACAGCGAAGGGGAGGCGCGGTCGGCGAAGGCCCAGCGCGAGCGCCTTGCCCGCGCGGTGGCCTGCAAGGCCGCGATCAAGGCCGGCCAGCGGCTGCGCGAGAGCGAGATCGAAGCCCTGCTTGCCCGCCGTGAGGCCCTGGGCGAGAGGGCCGAGACCTGCCCACACGGCAGGCCCACTACCCTCGTCTTCTCCCTCGAGGAGATGGAGCGCAGGTTCAAGCGCAAGTGACGGGGCAATCGAGGAGCGCCGAATTGAACAGGACCCTTGCCCGAATCGTCGCCGTTATCGGCATTGTCGGCTTCGTCGCCGCCGCCGGCCTGTTCATCTACTTGCGAAGCCGGAGGCCAGAGACCAAGTTCATCGTCCCTCCACACCTCCGCAAAGGCTTCGGCGAGGGCAAAGAGATTGTCGAGCGCCTGCGCGAACTAGACGATCTGCGAAAACTCCTCAAGGAGGACCGGGCCGAGGGCATCAAGAGGTTCGAGGCATTCACAGCGGCCCATCCGAACACCTCCGAGGCCGGCGAGGCCCACCTCCTCATCGCCGAGGCCCTGGGCGAGCAAGGCAACGTGAGCGAGGCGCTCAAACACATCCCACCGGCCATCGCCGCGCCAGGCGGCCCGAGGCGAGCGACCAGGGCGCGCCTCTTGCGGGCAAAACTTCTATTGCCCTCCGACCCACAGGCCGCCCGCAAGGACCTCCAGGCCGTCCTCGACGATGATCTCCACCCCGATCTTCAACTCGAAGCGCGGTTCCTCATCGGCCGCCTCGAGCTGGCCGCAGGCAACTTCGACCAGGCAATCGCAACCCTCGGGCCGCTGACCGAGCGCAACTACCCCCAGAAGGAAGACGCTCTGAAGGCGATCCGCGAGGCCATCGAGGGCAACCTCGCCGCACTTTCCACGAGCGGCGACCCCAAGGCCGTTCTCCGTTGGGGCGACCAGATGGCGCGGCGGTTCCCGGAGGTCGAGGGCCTCACCGAGGTGGTGCGCTTCCGCCAGGCCGAGGCCCTACGCAAACTGGGACAGTTCGCAAGAGCGCGTCAGATCCTCGGTGAACTCGCCGCCCGAAAGGAGGCCCTCGGGCCAGAGTTCGACCTCGAGGCCGAACTGGCACGAGTGGCCCAGGCCGAGGTCGCCGCGGGAGTCGTCCGCACACGCGAAGCCTTCATGGCCGCGAAGCGTCGGGGCGAGGAGACCCGCCGGGCCTTCGAGGGCCAAATCTCCGCCGACACCCGCTGGTCCGCCGCCGACGGGCCGCTCGTCCTCACGGGCAAGACCACCGTCGCCGAGGGGGCGACCCTGACCATCGAGGCCGGCCTCACGGTCCACTTCGTCA
>CAYYCI010000093.1:0-10057 GCA_964470215.1 uncultured Planctomycetota bacterium | reverse complement strand
CCACGATTGCTCCTCGGTGTTGCCAATGAGTTTGGCGAAACTGTGGCCCTCGACCGTCTCGGGCACCTCTGCCCCGACGAGTTCGCAGATCGTCGGGAAGATGTCCTGCGGCTGTATCATCTCCTTGCGGCGAATGCCGCCCGGCCGCCCGGGCACCCGCACCATCAACACGGAGTGGGCCACCTGGTCCCAGAGGGGGTAATCCTTGTGGATGTGGCCGTGAGCGCCGAGGTTCGTGCCGTGGTCGCTGGTGACGATGACGATGGTGTTGCGGGCCAGGCCGGTGGCCTCGAGTTTGTCGAGCATGCGCCCGAAGGCGGCGTCGGCCATGGTGACCTCGCCGGCGTAGTGCACTCGCATCCGCGCGATCCGCTCGCTGGTCAGATCCTTCGAGCCGATGCTCTCCCAGCCATAGAGAATGCCCAGGTCGCCGACCTCGCGGTAATCGGGGGCGTAGAGTTCGATGTAGTGTGTCGGCGGGTCCCACGGCTCGTGGGGATCGAAGCAGTCCACCCAGAGAAAGAAGTTCTCGCGGCGGCGGTTGTCCTCGAGCCATCGGCACACGTCGGCGAAGAGCCGCGGGCTGGGCCACTCGTCCTCGCGGACACGGTGGCGGTTGTTGCGGATGTACTGCATGGCCGTTGGGAAGAACTTGCCGTCGGGCCGTCGGTAGCGCGCGTGCTGCTCGGGGGGCAGTTCGGCGGAGCGGTCGTCGAGCCAGTGGCGGTCAACCTCGTTGCCGCGGATGAAGTGCCAGGCGTGGAACGGGAAGTCGAAGTTGTGGCCGCCGTTTATCAGGTGGGGAGTGTCGCAGATCAGCTGTGTGGCGTAGCCGGCCGAGGCGAGCACCTGTGGGAGAGCAACCGCATCGAACCGCAGCGGCAACCAGGGGTGGAACGGCGAGCCGTAGCGACCGGTGATCACGTCGGTGCGGTGTGGGATCGTCGGGTAACTGGCGGTGTAGGAGTTGTCGAAGACGGTGGCTTCGGCCGCGAAGCGGTCGAGGTTCGGCGTGCGGACCCATTCGCTGCCGTTGGCGGCAATGTAGTCGTAGCGCAGAGTGTCGAAAACCACTAGCAACACGTTCACGGCTTCGGTCTCCTTTCTGGCGGCTCGTTCAGTTTCCAGCGTTCGCGTTCGATGAAAGGCGTTCGATAGGTCCTCTGGATGCGGCCTGTTTTCTCCAGGTGGTCGAGGCGGGCTCTCAGGCATCCTCGTCCCCCGCAAATGCCCAGATGGCGGAAGCGGCTGTAGGTGGGCTGTTCCCCCTCGGCCTCCGTGCCGTTCCAGAAGGGGGAGAAGCGAGGGTCGTCGCGGCGGTGGAGCTTCGCGCAAGCGCGCGGGCCGAAGGGCGCGTGGGCGAATTCCCTCCCCCGGCGCTCGTGGCGGACCGCCACCGCGATGACCGTTCTCGTTTGGGGGAATACCGTCGTAGGGTGGAATGCGGGCGGGGCTTCGTCGAACCGCTCGATGGGCGCGAAGCCCACGAGGTCGGCCCCGGCGTCCCGCGCCACCTCGGTGATTCGTCCGCTCAGCGACATTGCAGGGGCTCCTGGAGCGGCCGTGGCGAATATACCGGCGGCGCCGCCCCGACGCAACCCGCGTGGTGCGCGGTCCAGTCCGGCCACGAGCCTGCCCGGCCGGAACATCTGACCGCCACAGGATGTCCCTCCCGCGGGTTGACTAGCGTGGAAAGCCTGGATAGACTGCCAGGGTAGCACTTTCGCGGCTTCAGTGGGTAAGGAGCAACGCATGCGCCACTCGCTATTCGTGGCCCTGGGATTTGTGGCTTCGCTGGCTCTCGGAGGGGAAGAGGGCTGGGTGAGCCTCTTCGACGGCAAGAGCCTCGAGGGCTGGAAGGCCAGCGAAAACAAGTCCGTCTTCAGCGTCCGCGACGGCATGATCTGCGCCGAGGGCGGACGAAGCCACCTCTTCTACGTCGGCCCCGTCTGCCACCACGACTTCAAGAACTTCGAGTTCAAGGCCGAGGTGATGACAACCCCGGGCTCGAACTCCGGCATCTATTTCCACACCCAGTACCAGGAGCGCGGGTGGCCCGCCAAGGGCCTCGAGGCCCAGGTCAACAACTCCCACCGCGACCCCAAGCGCACGGGGAGCCTCTACAACGTCGTCAACGTCTTCAAAGCCCCGGCCAAGGACAACGAGTGGTTCAACTACCACATCATCGTCAATGGCAAGCACGTCGTCATCAAGATAAACGGCAAGACCGTGGTGGACTACACCGAGCCGGCCGATGCGCGTCGGAAACTCTCCCATGGCACATTCGCCCTCCAGGGCCACGACCCCAAGAGCAAGGTTTACTACAAGAACATCATGGTCAGGCCACTTCCCGATTGATATGGCCAGGCGCTTCACCACCGATGGCCTCGAGGCCCGGCTCTACCTCGAGCGTCAGCCGCGCTCGGCCCGCGAGCGGAAGACCAGATGGTGGCTCCACAGCATTGTCGAGCCTTGTGCGCCCTCGCACTCCTGAGCGCGGGCCTGGCGGGCGAGGTCCCCTCAGGCACCTACGCTCTGGGGAAGGCCGCTCGCATCCAGTTCGTCGCCATTCCCGAGGAGAAGCTCATCCTCGGCCTCATGGTCGAGGCCCCGAACCCGCCCCTCGAAGGGCTTGTCAACCGCCCGGTCGTCGAACTGAGGGCCGGTGGCGCCTGCCTCAGTGGGCGGTGCCACCCCGGACTCGCCGCGGCCAAGACCGACGAGTGGCTGCGGGTCGAGCGGGTGGAGGCCGCCGGCGAGAGCCTCCGCCTCGACATCGCGGTTCCCGCCGGCGGCAAACTCTCGCTCGCCCTGACCAAAGAGCGCCTCGCGATGGTCGAGACAACGGACATTGGACCACCCGCGCCACCCGCCGCCGACCTCCCGGGCATCTGGCTCGCACCGAGCGGCGACATCACCCGCTACGTCCGCACCGGCCAGACCGTCCGAGGCTACGTCATTCGCATCGCCCCGGCCAAGAAGCCCTTTGGCTTCGAGCCTGGCGAGGAGAGCGTGCGCCTCAGGGCGATCGGCCCCGGCCTCTACGTAGGCACCGTCAAAGCCAGAACCGCAGACGGCCGCTCGTGGTGGGAACCGGTCCAGATCGCCGTCCAGGGCAACACCCTCACCTACACCCGCCACTGTCGCAGCGGCCAGGTCGAGAAAGGCAAGGCGAAGAAACTCTGAGGCCACGAACCCACCAGTCCACTGCGACCAGCGCACGGAGCGAGGAGCATGGCTGGAACGCCAGACAGCCTCCTTTTCCCTTTCATTGCCTCTCTGATTGGGCTCGTCATGTGCTCCCCCACAGCGCTGGGTGCTGATGACGAGCGGGTGCCCGAGCGATTCCGTCGCGCGGCCGAGTGGCTTGTTGAGTCGCTCAAGAAGCAGGACTACGAGGCCGCCGAGCGCCACTTCCACCCCCGCATGCGCAAGGCATTCCCGCCCGCCGCGGCCAAGGCGTTCTTCGGGAAGATCGAGCGGCGCCTCGGCCCCATCCGAGAACTCGGGTCGGGGAAACTCGCCGCCCCCAACGAGGCCGTCTTCGAGCTCATCTTCGAGCGCGGCGCCCAGGACCTCAAACTCATCCTCGACGACCAGGACAGGATCGCAGGACTCTTCGTCGTCGCTCGCGTCCCCCCGCTCCCGGCCCCGAAGGAGAACCAAACGCCTCTGTCGTTGCCTTTCGGCGGCCGATGGTTCGTGGTCTGGGGCGGCGACACCCGCAAACTGAACCAACACCACGACAACCCCGGCCAGCGCTTCGCATTCGACTTCGTGGTCGTGGACGAGCGGGGCAAGAGCCACCGAGGCGACGGGAAGAAAAACGAGGACTACTACGCCTTCGGGCGCGAAATCCTCGCCCCAGCCGATGGCCTCGTCACCGACGTCATCACGGGCGTCCGCGAGAACATCCCAGGCTCGATGAACCCCTACTCGGCCCTGGGCAATGCCGTGATCATCCAACACTCGCCACACGAATTCTCCGTCCTCGCACACCTGAAACTCGGCAGCGTCAAGGTCGAGGCGGGGCAGAAGGTCCGCCGCGGACAGGTCATCGGCCTGTGTGGGAACTCCGGTAACTCCAGCGAACCCCACCTCCACTATCACCTCCAGAACACCCCCATCATGCAGGACGCGACCGGGATCAAGTGTTACTTCCAGGACGTCCTCCTCACCCGCGACGGACGAACGAAGCGTAAGGAGCGCTACTCGCCCATCAAGGGCGACCTCGTAGAGCCCTCGCCGTAATCAACCCACTCCCTTTCGTGGGTGTTCTCTGTCCCGGGTGAACCTTCTCCCTGATCCACGAAGGAACACGAACAGGACGAAGAATCGGTTTATCTGTGCTCATCGGCGGTTGTGGGAAAGCACCCGTTCCTGGTCCGAGGGCACGGAGCACCGAGGAATGGGGATTTTTCTCTGGAATTTGCTGCCCCGCGTGGGTATACTTCAAGGAGAACTACGTAGGAGACGAGCCATGCGGTGGAAGACCGCGCTTGTGGCGGTGGCGGCCCTCCTGGGGGTCGGCATCGCGGATACCCTCGAGGTGCGCGAAGGCATGAAACTCCGCGGCACGCTCCGCGAACTGACCTTCATGTCCAACGGCATCAGGGTGACTTACCCGCGCGATGAGATCGTCGGCCTGACGCTCGGCCAGAAGGCCGACAAACTCTTGCTCCAGGACGCGGTCGCGCTCGATGGCCGATTGGTCAGCCTGGCGTTCCAGACGAGCGTGGGGATCCGCACCGTGCTCCGCTCCCAGGTCAAGGCCCTCGCGCTCGACTCCGCCAACACCCTCGAGGCCCTCGAGGCGGCCAAGGCCGAAGAAGAACTCAAGGCCGAAGAACCCAAAAAAGACCTGACCGACGAACAGCGAGAGGCCCTGCGCCTCAACTACAAACTCTACAAGGAACACCTGGCCAAGGCCGAGGAACAAAAGGACAAGGACCTCGAGGCGATCAAGACCAAGTACAACAGCAAGGTCAACCAGGTCGTCGGCAAGATACGTAGCCTGGAGAAGCAGATCGAAGTGAAGGAGCGCCGCCGCCGCGACGCGCAATATCGCGGCTCCTCCTACCGCGAATACGGCTCCTCGAGGGGAAGGATCGAGAGCGAATACGAGCGTCTTCTCCGAACCGATGGCCTGGAGAGGGACCGGGTGGAACTCCAAAAGGCGTGGCAGGAGGCCATTGACCTGAAGAAGACCATCAGAGCCCAGCAGCGGAAGGTCCTCGAGAAAGAACAGGCGACCGAAAGACGCATCCTGGCCGTCGGCCTGCGAAACAAGAAGACAATCCTGGAGGGCAACATCCCTTCACAAGACGAAATGACCGCAGCCTACGAGGCTGCCCTGACGGGCGGCGAGAAGAAGTAGTCCGCCGGACGGCTCGTGGAGAACTCTCCATGAAACGGCTCGTCTGTGGGATCGTCACACTGGCGCTGGCCGTGGGCGCCAACGCCGACATGCTCAACCTCAAGAGCGGCAAGTTGCTAAAGGGAACGCTCCGCGAGGTCACCTTCTCTTCCGCCGGGACGGAAACCCGGCACCAACGCGACGAACTCCACGGAATCGAACTCTCCGCCGATGGCGATAAGATTACGCTCGACCAGGAACTCACCCTCGAGGGGAAGGTCGTGGCCGTCGCCTTCGAGGCCCGCGACGGTCTCCACCTCGTCGCCAGGGACCAACTCAGCGGCGTCGTCCTCGACGACGCGACGACCCTCCCAATGCTCAGGGACAACGCTCAGCCGAATTCCTTCGCCATCGAGAACGACCGCGCAATCGCGAGCGAGGAGGGCAAAGAAAAACTCTCGGACGAACAACGCGAGGCACTGAAACTCAACCTCCGAGTCTACAAGCAATACGTGGCAAAGGCCGAGAAACAGGAAAACGACGAGCAAGGCGCTGTGAAGAACAAGTATATGCCCCAGGTTAAGCAGGTGCTCGGGCAGATATCCGATCTCCAACGGCGGATCGCCGAGAAGGAACACCGACGCCGCGAAGCGAAGGCCCGCGATGCCCTCTATCGCCAGCGCCAGCGAAAGGACAACAAGAACCGCAACCGCCGAAACGACAACCGCGGCAACGAGTACGAGCGCCTGGTCCGCACCGACGGTCTCGAGAAGGACCGCCGGGCCTTGCGCGAGGCCTGGGCCAAGGCCGCCAAACTCCGCGACACTATCCGTCCGCTCCTGCGCGAAATTGACGACCGCTACGAGGCAGTCAAGGAGCGCATCCGGGAGGTCGCCCGACTCATCCGCGCCTCCATCCTCGAAGGCGACATCCCTCCCCGCGACCAGATGGTCAAGGGCTACGAGGGCGCTCTTGCCCCCACCAAGCCCACGAAGGGAAAGGGTCGGCGTTAGCCGCGGCTTCAGGCTTTGCCCCCCGTCCTTTTCTGTCGCGTTGAGCTGCGCCAGGGACACTGAAGGCCACAGGGACGGCGGCTGCGGAGCGCGCGGTTTTTGACACGGCCGGGCGGCGGGGCTAGAATTGCTGCCGCAACGAGGAGGCGGCGCGATGTTCACAGGGATCGTCGAGGGGCTTTGTCCCGTCGTCGCGGTGCGCCGGGGGGCGATCTGGCGAATGACCATTGACCTGGGCAAACTGGCCGAGGACGTGAAGCCCGGCGACAGCGTGGCGATTGATGGCGCGTGTCTGACCGCGGTGGCGGTCGAGGGGAGCCGGGTGGATTTCGAGGCCATCGGCGAGACCCTCGCACGCACCACCCTCGGCACCCTGAGCGTGGGCCGCAAGGTCAACATCGAGCGCTCGCTGCGGGTGGGCGACCGCCTCG
The DNA here is from genome assembly GCA_964470215.1 of uncultured Planctomycetota bacterium. Classification (GTDB taxonomy): domain Bacteria; phylum Planctomycetota; class PUPC01; order DSUN01; family DSUN01; genus CAYYCI01. The sequence continues at coordinate 3,257 of CAYYCI010000093.1, read as the reverse complement.
GCGGCCACTTCGTTGTGGGGCACGTGGACGCGGTGGGGACGATTCGCGCGAAGGAACCACAGCCCAGTCAGACACTGCTCCGAGCGGCGATTCCCGCCGAGTTGATGCGGTTCGTGGCGGTGAAGGGGTCGGTCGCGGTTGACGGGGTGAGCCTGACGGTTCTCGAGGCGGAGCGAGAGACCTTCGCCGTGGCGCTCATCCCTTTCACCCTCGAACATACCACGCTCGGCTTCAAGAGGCCGGGGGATGCGGTCAACGTCGAGGTTGACCTTCTGGCGCGATATGTGGCGAAGCGGTTGGAGACCGAGGGCGGCCTGAAGGAACAGACCCTCCGCGAGCACGGGTTTCTCTAGCGGCTGGCGGCGATGAGCCGACGGGCGAGAGCTCGGACGGCCTCCGGGCCTTCGGCGGTGAAGAGTTTCCAGGTCCGACGCGAGGCGAGTTGGTGGAAGACCTCGGCACGACGTGAGCCGTCGCGGACCCCTGCCATAACCTCGAGGCGTAACTCCCCCAACAGGTCCACGAAATCGGCGTAGCCGGGGGGGAGGAGGTCCTCGAGCTCGACCCTGAGGCGTTTGGCCAGCGCGGGGGCTTTTCCGCTGGTCGAGATTCCCACCACCAGGTCGCCGCGAACGACCGATGCCGGGACGAAGAAGTCGCACAGATCGGGCGCGTCCACGACGTTGACCAGTGCGCCGTGTTTCTGCGCGGCGCGGGCTATCTGGCGGTTTAGTTCCTCGTCGTCCGTGGCGGCAACGACCAGGGTGGCACCGTCCGGGTCGGAGTCCTGGAAGTGGCGCTCGAGGAGTTCCACGCGATCGAGTTCCGAGAACTCCTCTGAGAAAGAGGGGCTGACGACGGTGACGTGTGCGCCGGCGTGGGCGAGAGAGGCGGCTTTTCGCGCGGCCACCTTTCCGCCCCCCACCACAAGGCATCGGCGCCCGACAAGCGAGAGGCAGACGTGGAAGTAGGCGGCCAATGCCCGTCCCTTCGGTTCAAGACTCGCGTTCGACGACGAAATCGGCGAGAGCGAGGAGCGATGCCCTCTCGGGGCTCTTTCCCAGGAAATCGAGCCTGGCCGCGCCGCGGCGGACGTATCGCCGCGCCGCCTGTTCGCAATACTCGAATGCTCCGCAGCGAGCCAGGAGGTCGGCGAGACGGCGGCGCCAGCCGTCGGTTGGGTTGGCCATCAATGTGTCGAGTTGGGCCTGGAGGGCGGGGTCGGGGCTGCGGGTGGCGTAGATCAAGGGGAGGGTGAGTTTTCCATCGAGGAAGTCGTGGCCGAGGGTCTTGCCGACCACGGCCTCCTCGCCGCAGATGTCGAGGCAGTCGTCGGTGATCTGGAGGGCGATGCCGAAGCAGCGGCCGAAGTGGCCGAACGCGCTCAGGTGGCCGTCGGCCTCGCCGGAGAGCGCGGCCCCGATGGCACAGGTCACCGAACACAACGCGCCGGACTTGCGCGAGATGATCCGGTAGTAGGTACGCTCGTCGAGTCGGCGTTGGCGCCTGGCGAGGAGTTGGAAGAGTTCACCCTCGCAGACCTCGCGCAACGCGGCGGAGAGGAGTTGGTGCTCTCTGGGGGTGGCGACCTGAGCGAAGACCTCGAGGGCCCGAGCGAAGAGCAGGTCGCCGACCATGATCGAGATTTCAGTCCCCCAGCGAGAATTGACTGTGGCCCCGCGACGCCGCTGCTCGGCCGCGTCTATGGCGTCGTCGTGGACGAGTGTGGCGGTGTGGATGAGCTCGATGGCCGCGGCGGCGCGGACGTGGCGCTCGTCGAGGTCCCCGCACGCCTGGCCGCTAAGGAGCAGGAGAGCGGGCCGCAGGAGTTTGCCCCCGAGCCGCACCGCGTCCCCGACCACCGGGGCGATCTGTGGGTCCAGCCCGCGACATTCTTCCGTCATGACCTTCACGACCCGCTGGAGTTGGGAATCTATCGGGGCGTAGATTCGGGCGAGGGTGGGGTTGGGTGTTTTCAATTTCCTGCTCTCAGGCCAGTTGGATGCGCTTTCGCATGAACCACTCCAGCGCAGCCATCGCAATGAAGAACGCGAAGAACGAGGGCGGATGGCTCAGCGGGATTTTCGTCGGCTCGACCCGTCGGTCTTGTTCGGCGGTCAGCGAGGCGGCCAGGTCGCGCATGCCCAGCCACGAGTAGAAGGTGCCGCCGGTCCGCTCGGCTATCTCCTTGAGGAGTTTGTTGTTGGTGCTGAGGTTGGCCATCTCGAGGTCGGGCTGCCCGACCAGGAACTCGACCTTCTGGGGCTGACCGAGCGTGCGGCCCTCGAGTTTTGCCTCGAAGACTGCCTGGTGACGGCCCGGGCCTGGCTCGAAGGTGCCGCGGTACTCGCCCAGTTTCCCATCCACTTTGGGCAAGATGAGTTTCGTCCGCTGCCCCGTCGGGGCGAGGATCGAGACGAAGACGCTGGCATCGGCCGTTGCCTGCCCCTGTTCGTCGCGGACCGTTGCCAGGAGCGAGACCTTCTCGCCCGGCTCGTACTCGGCCTTGTCGGTGTAGGCGACTATTCCCGGCTTGTCCTCGCGCTTGACTTCCTCGCTGGCCAGCCACCGGATGGCCTGTCCCCAGAACTTGATGTAGGGGCTCTCGCGACCCAGCGCTCGGTTTGGCAGATACCAGCGCCACGTCGTGTCGGCACTCACGACCATCGAGCGGCCGTTCCCAGCGTTGGCCGCCGCCACGACGGCGAGCGGCTTGCCGTCGGTCGAGCGGGCCGAGGGATGGACGGCCAGGACGGTAGCCGTGGGCTTGGCAGGGCCGACGCGGGTGCAACCGGCGAGTTTCTGGAGGGGGGTCTCGGCCTCCTTCTCGCGCGTGGGGAAGAAGTGGGTGATCCCGGAGAAGATTGGGTGGGTCAGGCCGTCGTCGGTGAGGACCCACGAGAACTCCCCATCTTGCTGGCCAATGGTCGCCGGCCCGAACCACACGGGGGAGATGTCCTCGAGGGGGCTGCCGGCATACTTCCCCGGCCCGAGCGTGGCCACCCCGCCGAGCATCAGGAGGCCCCGGCCGTCGAGCACCGCTTCCTTTATGTCGAGGAGCTGGTTGGTGGTGAAGTGGCTGCTGTGGATGTCGCCGATGATGAAGACGTCGAAGCGGCGCCAGGTCGAGGCGCTCGTGGGGATGCGCTCGAGGGTGATGCCCTTGATGTTGCCGCGCTGGATGAACTTGCCCTCGCGGGCCTTTACCAGGTAGAGGAGCTCGACGTTCGGGTCCGTCTGGAGGGCGCGCAGGAGCC
>CAYYCI010000092.1:0-10062 GCA_964470215.1 uncultured Planctomycetota bacterium | reverse complement strand
GTGGTTGCTGAAACGCATAGCGCGCTCCTGCTTCTGGCAATTCAAACTCTCGTGGCGAAGGGTGAGCTACCGCGCGAATTGGTCAAGCTTCACTGGTTCAGAAGGGACCCTAAGAGTGGCGCGACGGAGGTCATTCCGGGTGAACTGGACAAGGACGGCGCGTTCCGCGATTGGCCGGTCGACTTTGGTGACGTAGAACTGGAGGCGCAGCGAGCATATCTGGACGCGGGGCGATACTAGGGGGAGGGTTGTGGCGCGGAAGTTCACCCGGCGTCTTGTCATAGATGCATCGGCTGCATTCCGGGCTGGCGATAGGACGTGCGAAGCAAGGCGTATCCGGGATTTCCTTCTACAGGCTCTCACAATTTGCCACCGGGTTGTGGTCAACAAGACGATCTTGAAAGAATGGGACTGTCACGCCTCGCCATTTGCCCATAGGTGGCTGGTTGACATGCGCTCGCGCGGGAAAGAGGTGCTCGCGCGCGAAGACGCGCCGGAGTCTGCTCAGTTAGACACAGCGCTTTCCGCAGTCTCGCCCGACCTCGAACAACGGATGCGGGAGGACCTCCACCTGATCCGCGCGGCACTGACCACGGACTGCCTTGTGGTTTCATGCGACGAGAAGGCCCGCAGGGTGTTTCGGAATGCCGCCCGCGAGATTAGGGAACTTCGGCCCATAGCATGGATTAACCCTGAGGCAGAGGGAGCGGTGACTTGGCTTAAACACGGCGCCAAGTCTCAACCTGAGCTGCGGCTTTGGAACCCGCCCGGGCAGCGCGCTCGAAGTGAAGGTGAGCAATGACCCGCCTCCCTCGTGGAGCGCAGAAATTCATCGTCCGCGGCATCCAACTCGGCGCCGTGAAGGGTTGACGCAGTGAGCGAGAAGCCACTCCCCGAGGTTCTGGGTTTCATTGGGCTGGGGGCGATGGGCCTCGGCGACGCCGCTTACCTCGGGGCTATAGCCTTCGGCGTGCGGGCAGGAGCCGACCTGGAGGCCATGATAAAGGCCGTCGGGAACGAGAGCGGCTGGCGGGGGCACTTCGCCCACCTGGCTCGAAGGGTGAAGGCTGGGACGGCGGAGAAGTGTTGGGTGAAGTTCCCCGAGTTGCCCCACTTTCTGCGCGAGGCGCGCGAGAAGGGCTTCCCGGTGCCGCTGACCACAGCGCTCTATGATTTCTGCCGGGCGGGTGGGATTGACCGCCGCGACAACATGGGCCGCCCCAGCGCCTCGTTCTGGCACGAGTTGATGACCAGGAAGGAGAAGGGCTGATGGCCGAGCGCCCGAACATCGTGGTTCTTTTCGCCGACGACATGGGCTACAGCGACATCGGCTGCTACGGCTCGGAGATCTCCACGCCCAATCTCGACCGCATGGCCGCCGAGGGGCTGCGGTTCTCGCAGTTCTACACCACGCCCCGCTGCTGCCCCTCGCGGGCGTCGCTTCTGACCGGGCTATATCCCCACCAGGCGGGCATCGGCCACATGATGGGCGACTGGGGCAAGCCGGGCTATCGCGGCTTCCTCAACGACCGCTGCGCCACCATCGCCGAGGTTCTCCGCCTGGCGGGATACCGCACTGTGATGTCGGGGAAATGGCACGTGGGCGAGCAGCGCCCCCACTGGCCGTGCGACCGCGGTTTCGACCAATACGCGGGTCTGATCTCGGGCGCCTCGAACTACTGGCGCCTGAGCGAGCGACGCACGATGGCCATGAACAACGAGCCGTTCGTCCCCGACGAGGATGGCTTCTACATGACCGACTTCATCACCGACCGCGCGGTCGAGTTCATCGAGAAATATGGCCGCGAGGAGAAGCCGTTCTTCCTCTACGTCTCCTACACGGCTCCCCACTGGCCGCTGCACGCCTGGCCGGAGGACATCGAAAAATACCGCGGCAGGTATCTCAAGGGTTGGGATGTTCTGCGTGCCGAGCGCCTGGAGCGCCAGGTGGCGATGGGGCTGATCCGCGAGGACTGGCCGCTGACCCCGCGCGACGAGAACGCCCCGGCCTGGGACGAGGTGCCGGCTCGCGAGCGCGAGAGCCTCGACCTGAAAATGGCGGTCTATGCCGCGCAGATCGATCGGATGGACCAGGGGATCGGGCGCATCCTGGCCAAACTGGCCGAACTCGGCATCGAGGGCAACACCGTGGTGATGTTCCTCTCGGACAACGGCGGCTGCGCCGAGGAGATACGAAGCGGCGACCCCGAGGCCGAGATCGGCACCCCCGACTCCTACGTCAGTTACGGCCTCCCCTGGGCGAACGCCAGCAACACCCCCTTCCGCCTCTACAAACACTGGGTCCACGAGGGCGGGATCGCTACCCCGTTCATCATTCGTTGGCCTGCGGGGCTGGTCGAGCCGGGCCGCACGACTCACGGGGTTGCCCACATCATGGACATCATGCCGACTTGTCTGGAGTTGGCCGGTGCGGAGCATCCGCCAGAGGTGGACGGCAGGCCGGTCCTTCCCCCCGAGGGTCAAAGTTTCGTCCCATTGCTAAAAAATGCTTCAAATTGGGAACGGAATGTGGTATTCTGGGAACATGAAGGGAACAAGGCGGTCCGCCAGGGCCGCTGGAAACTGGTCTGTAAGTTCCCGGGCCAGTGGGAGCTTTACGACATGGAGGCAGGGCGCACCGAGCTCGATAACCTCATCGAACGCCACCCGCAGAAGGCCGACGAACTGGCAACGCTCTACGAGCCGTGGGCGAAGCGTTGCTTGGTCGAGCCGTGGCCGGTGGAGAAGGACTGACGTCTTGGCTCTCGCCCACAGCCTGCTACTCGTAGCCGCTACCCGTGGGCCGATATGGTCTGGCGGGATGTGTATAGACCGAGACCCGCGACTAGATCCCCGTAGTGAGCTCTTCACCTGCGATCCCGAGGCTTGTCGGAGGTTTGGCCGCCGGTGTCGGAGGCCGCGGTGGCCTTAGGGGTCGGCCAATCATCCCCGCGAAAAGGAGCGAGAAGAGAAGTGGCAAGGACGACTTCGCTGCCGCCGAGTGCGGGGAGAGCGCCGGACCGCGCGCAACGGGCCACCCAGTTACCAGTGGGGTTGTGTCTGGTGGTGGCCCTGCTGGCGCTGGTCGTCGGCTGCACGCCGAGCCAAGGGCCTCGGACCGCGCGCGGCCCCGGCTGCGAGAAGCCCCGGCCCGACCCTGTGGCGCTGGCCACGCGGGCGGCCGAGGGCCGAGTGGCCGTGCTGGTCGATTACCTCGAGAAGCGACCGGAACGCCGCTACGGGGCACTCATTGACCTGGCCGAGATGGCCCGGCCCGCCTACGCCAGGGAATTGCTGCGACGCTTCGGCGGAAAACCCAGCGACGAGGCAACTGTCCGTCGGCGCGTCCTCAATCTGCTGAAGGGGCGCGTCCTCGAAGATGTGCGGCGTTGGACGCGCGAAGGGGCGCCGGAGGTCAGGCGCCAGGCGGTGCTCTCTCTCGGCCGCCTCGCAGGAACCGAATGCATCGGCGACCTCCTCGAGCGCCTGGGGGATAGCGACCCCCTCGTGGTTGCTTCGGCGGAGGATGCGCTGGCGCGCCTTGGGCGGGATGCCTTGCCCGCGCTCCTGGGGGTGCTCAAAGGCAGCGAGCCGCTGCTCGTCAAGGCGGCCGCGGCGCGGGTGGTCGCCCGCGTAGGCGACGGCGAAGCAGCCACGGTCCTCGTGCCTCTCTATGGCCAGGTGGCCAGTAGTGCCGACCGCCTGCGCGAGGGCGAGAGGATGGCCTTCCTCGTCGCTCTGACCGAGACCCTGGGCCGGCTTTCGGACCCGAAGGTCATCCCCGCGCTCGTCAGGGGCTTGAGTTTGCCCGATGCGCGCCTGAGGGAATGCGCGGCACACGGTCTCGCCGAAGTGCTCGGTTCGCTGGGCCCCGCAGAGCGCGAGCGAAGCCGTGAACTGCTCGAGGTCGCTCGGGCGGCTGCTGTCAGGGCGGTCGCGGACCCGAACCATCGGGTGCGGCTCGAGGCGGCGCGCGCGGCCGAGAGGGCAGGCTACACCCCCGCGAGCCTACAGGAGAAGGTGGCGCTTCTCACCGCGCATCAGAACTGGGACGGCTTGCTGGCGCTGAAGACCTCAAGACCGGTGGCGGCGGCCCTGGTTGACTGCTTGCGCAAGGAGGAGGTCACCGCCAGCGAGATCGGCCTGGTCCGGCAGTTCCATCTGACCGTCGCGGGTGTCCTGGCAGAACTGGGCGAGGAAGCGGTCGGCCCGCTCGCGGCGCTGCTGCTCGACCAGGGGGCTCAGCCGCTGGCCCGCCAGACGGCCGCGCTGGCTCTCGGGGAGATCGGGGGACCGGAGACCGAGAGGGCGCTTATCGCCGCCCTCGGTGACCGCGATCCCAGGGTTCGCCTCGAGGCGGTCCGCGCTCTGGGCAAGCTCGGAACGCCGCGCTCCCTCGAGGCAGTGGTCGTGTTCCTGAGCCGCGACCTGGCGGACTACGATGGAATGTGCCGCGCCATGGCGGCTGCCGGCCATCGCGCGCTCAACACCCTGGTGAGCTTGCTCGACGAGCCCGACAACCAGGTCCGAGAGGTGGCGGCGCACGCTCTGGCTCGGCTGGGCAAACTCGCCAAGTGGCGCCTGCTGAACCAACGCGGCCGCCTGCCTCGCGGGGCGGGGAACGCCTTGGCGGCCATCCGCGAGGCTGATAAGGAACAGGAATACCGCCGCGACCGTCGCGAGCGCTGGAAGGCGAAGTGTGGCATGGACCCCCTCCAGGCGACTTCGGGGGCCGATGGAGAGTTCGCCACGGTGTTGGCGCGGGCCGAGTGTCTGCGGGCCGCGGGCCGGCGGCGCGACGTGCGCTTCCTGGCCGCCCTGCCGCTCATCGTGGCCAACCGCGCCGAGCGCATCCACATCCGCAGAACCGCGGCGCTGGCCCTGGCGGACCTCGGCGCGGCATCCCTGAGCGCAGTTCCGGCCCTCAGGAACGTCGCGGAGAATCCCGCGGAGGACCTGCGGGTCCGCGAGGCGGCGCGGACGGCTCTCGAGCAAATTGGCCTGAAGGCAGCGGCGTTGCCCCTCGACGAAAAGGTGTGGTTGACCTGTCTCTTCATCTCGGTGGTGGACGATCCACTCGAGTATCCCCACGTGCGCGCGGCTGCGGCTCGCGCGGTGGCTTGCCTGGGACAGGCTGCCGGTTTGGCGGCCTCCGCTCTCGAGAGAGCGGCACGCGCGAGAGGCGACTCTGACCTCGCGGAGGCGGCGAAGGCAACGCTCAGACACATCCGGCTCAGCCCCACGCCGCTCAACCCCTCCGAACGAGCGCGCGCGGCCGCCGTGCTGACCACCATCCTGGAGTCCGAACTGACCTATCCTCACCCGATGGCGCGGGCGGCGGCCGAGATGCTCGGCTCGTTGGGCAGCGACGCAGGGAACGCCCTGACGCTCCTCGAGCGAGCCAGCCGCCTTTCGGCAGGAGACCGGCAGTACGAACGTCGCCGGCTGCGGACGGTGGCAGCCGTGGCGGCCGACCAGGTGCGCCGCGCCACCACCGCCGCGCCCACGAATCCCACTGCCACCCGCTCGGGCGCCGCCGTCCGGGAGAGATGACCAGCGCGCGGGAACACCACACTTGCCGATGTGCGTGTTGGCCGCAGCCGCTTGTCGCGGTTCTCGGGGCACCCTTGGTTCTCCTTGCATCGTCGGCCTGTGCAGCTGTGCGCGCGCCGTCGCCCGCCGAGCGTTTCATCGCTCTCCTGGAGGAGCAGGGGCCGGCGCCTTCTGCTTGTGGTACTATTCCCAGGCACACCACAGGATAATGATCAGCGGGGCGAAGAACATCGGGGTCGGGCGGTGCGGGAACAAGTGGACTCTGATGGTCGGTAACGCCCCGACCAGCGGAACGACGCAGGCCAAGATGACACACTACGTCCGCCAACGCTATCGGGCAGGCGACGACCCGGTCAGGCTCGTGGCCCTCGCGAAGTGGTGCGCGAGCGCCGGGCTTCTGGAGCAATGCGCCGACGAGCTCCGCCGCCTCCTGGCCATCGAGCCGGACAACGCCGAGGCCAAGCGGGCGCTCCCGCGGCTCGAGGCCAAGGGCTACTGAAGAATTGACGGGCCAACGCCGCCGGGTCTATAATGGAGCTTGTGGGTGGGAGGGTGCCCGCGAGCAATTGCGGCTTGCTCGCCGCGAGAAGCAGCTCTGATGCCAAAACTCATTGACCTGGCCACCCGCGAGGAGCGCGAACTGGTCAAGGCGGTGACCTTGATCGGTCGCGCCGAGTACTGCGACATCTGCATTCCCGACCGCATCGTCTCCCGCGAACATGCCAGAATCCGAAAGCGGCTGACCGGGTGCTACATCGAGGACCTGGGCTCGACCCACGGGACTCGGGTGAACGACGTGCGCATCCGCAAGCGGGCGAAGCTCCACGACGGCGACGTAATCATCATCGCGGCTATTCCGGCAAAGGGCGACTCGAGTTCAGTGGTTCGCCGGCCCCACTTGGACACCAGCACTCCCCGGCGCCAGACCCCGCCGCGGGGCGCCGTGGGTGACCAGCAGGCGCGCTACGGCGCCAGATTCCTCTTCCGCAAGTAACCCGAAGAACCCGCCACCTCTCCCGATTCGGCCACGCCCACGAGGCCATGGCGCCGAAGTGGTCGAGAGTGAGATCAACGGCGGACTCCGGGTGGCTAGTGGAGTCTGGCTTTGTCGAGGAGGGGAAGGATTTCGGGGAGGCGGGTGGCGACCTTCCGCAACAGGGTGATGATCTCGGCCTTCGTGAGCCGGCTGAGCCGCACGAGGGTCAGCTCCAGGTCGCTGAAGTCCTCGGGTGCGTAGAGCCAGGTGAGGCCGAGCGCGATGACGTGTTTGCAGGGCTTGCGCGAACTGGCCAGAGGGCAGGTGCACTCGAAGTTGAACTGCCTCTCGCTCAGGTCGAGGCGCGTCATGTAGACCCCGCGACTGCCGTGGAACTTGGCGCTCAGCGCGGAACCCACGCGCATCTTGTCGCTGACGTTCGTGCTCTTTGCGTAACGCTCCGCCTCGCGAAAAACCCGTGGGCTACACATCCCCTGGAGCACCTCGACGGTCAGCGGCAGGGGACGGTGGAAACCCTTCTCCACGGCTTCATCTCCCCACGAGTTCGCGGGCGGCGGCCACGATGGTCGAGGCGTCGGGAAGGTAGGCATTCTCGAGAACCTTGGACTGAGGCGACACCCCGTCCAACGAGCCGATGCGAACGACGGGCGCGTCGAGGTAGTCGAACGCGCGCTCCTGAATCTGCGAGGCTATCTCCCCGGTGTAACTGCCGGTGCGGCAGGCCTGGGAGGCCACGATGGCCCGCCCGGTCTTCCGCACCGAGCGAACGACCGTCTCGTAGTCGAACGGAATGAGGGTTCTGGGGTCAATGACCTCGGCGGAGATGTCGTGTTCGCGCTGGAGGGTTTCGGCTGCCTCGAGCGCGTCCTGAGTCACCTTGCCCCAGGCCACGATGGTCACATCGGCGCCCTCGCGGCGGACGGCCGCCACGCCGAAGGGGATGGTGTAGTCCTCTGCGGGAACTTCGCCCAATTCGTTGTAGAGCGCCTGGCTCTCGCAGAAAAGCACCGGGTTGTCGTCGCGGATGGCGGTCTTGAGCAGGCCCTTGGCATCGTAGGGGGTCGAGGGGCAGACGACCTTCAGGCCGGGGGTATGGGTGGAGTGGGACTCGAGGCTCTGGGAGTGTTGGCCGCCGTAGCCCTTCCCCGCCCCGACCGACGAGCGAATGACCATTGGGACGGCGGTCTGGCCGCCGGACATGTATGACCACTTCGCGGCCTGGTTCCAGAGTTGGTCGCCGGCCTGGAGTTCGAAGTCGGAGTACATGAGTTCGACGACGGGTCTGAGGCCGGTCATCGCGCAGCCTACTCCGCTGCCGACGATTGCGGCCTCGGAGATCGAGGTGTTGAACACTCGGTCGCGCCCGAAGACCTCGAGGAGGCCTTTCGTGACCTTGAAGGCCCCGCCGTAGTCGGCCACGTCCTCGCCGTAGAAGATCACGCGGTTGTCCCGAAGCATCTCCTCGACGAGGGCCTCGCGGATGGCCTCCTTGAAAGAGATCTTGCCATCCTTACGGGGAATTGGCTCAGGTTGCTTGACCAGGCGGGGTTTCGTGGCTTCGGGCGGGAGTTCCTCGGAGGTGCCGTCGCTGAACATGAAGGTCAGGACATCCTCGGGCTTTGGCTCGGGGGCTTCGGCCGCGCGGAGGGCTGCCCGGGCCTGGCGCTCCTCGACCTTTTGGCGCAGCGCCTCGATCTCGTCGTTCGTGCAGACCCCCGCCTGGACAAGTTGTTCGGAGAACGTGGCGATGGGGTCCACCTGGCGCCATGCGGCCTCTTCGTCCTTTGTGCGATACTCGTTTCGGGGATCGCTGAGGGAGTGGCCTTGATAGCGGTAGGTGATCAGTTCGCGCAGGACGGGACCCTCGCCTTCGCGGGCGAGACCGACCGCGCGCGACATGGCATCGAAGACCGCCAGGATGTCCATCCCGTTGACCACTTCGGCGTGGAGGTTGTCGGGACGGAAGGCGGCGCCGCGCCTGGCCATGTAGTCCACGCCCGTGACCTCGCCTATGGCCTGGCCGGTCATCATATACTGGTTATTGATGATGGTGAAGATGGTGGGCACGCCGAACGGCTCGGCGGCGAGTTCGTTGGTGAATTGCCCCATGGAGGCGACGTTGAGGGCCTCGAAGGCGATGCCGTTGCAGTAGGCGCCGTCCCCGGCAAAACACAGGCACACCTGTCCGCTCTTTCGGTAGCGAGCCGAGATTCCGGCTCCCGCCGCGATGCCCAGGCTGCCTCCGACGATGGCGTTTGCGCCGAGGTGGCCAACGCTGAAATCGGCGATGTGCATGCCGCCGCCGCGGCCGCGGCAATAGCCGGCATCGCGCCCGAAGAGTTCGGCGGCCGTGCGGAACAGGTGGTGCTCCATCGCCCGCTCGCGCAGTTCGTCCTCGGCGATCTCCTCGTCTTCGCGGATGCCGAGGACCTGTTTGAGGGTGGTGGCGTCGCGTTGGTAGATTGCGAAGCAGCCCTTGGCGATCCCGTCACCGTGCCCGCGGTGGGTGCTCGTGATGTAGTCGGTGAGGGTCAAGGCGGCGCAGGAGCCAACGCTCGTTGCCTCCTGGCCGATCGAGAGATGGGTTGGGCCGCGATAGCGGAAGCCGATGCCCTGGAGCGGCTCGTAGGCTTGCATCCTGAGGGCCAGGATCATCTCCTCGAAGGCGCGGATGGTCATCATGAACTCGAGGAACCGCATGGCCGTCTGGGCGTCGAGGCGCCCGTCGGCCAACTCGTCCTCGAGGCTGCGGTCATACTGAAAGAGTGGTATCCGGCCCACCTCCAGTTCGCCGCGGGTGAAATCGGGCAGGATGCTCAATTCGCGAACCATACGCTCTCTCCACAGGGACCCCAGGTCGCCAACAACGCAGAATCTTACGGATAGACGCCTGAGTGGTCAAGTCGGCGCAGGGGTGTTGCACGGCGGCTGAGCATTGCGTAGACTGCGGGGCAGCCGGTCGGAGTTCGCAGATGCGACGCGCCTGGGCAGCAGCGCTTGTGGCTTTCTGGCCGATGGCGACCCTCGCGGGGGAGACGAGCGCCGAGGCCGCGCTGGTCGAGCGCGACTGGCGGCTCCAGGATGGCATCGGCACCCCGCGCAATCCCTCGACGTACGCCGAGGCGATCGCGAAGACCCTCCGACGTGGCAACGCACTGGTCCGGGAACTGCGCGCCGCCGACGCAATAGAGCCCGGCCAGACGACCGAATGGGCGAGGCTGCATGAGGAGTGGGAAAGGGCCTCGAGGCGCGGCGGTGCGAACCTCGAGGACCTCTGGCTGCGGGTGCACCGTGAGCGCCGCCGCTTGGTCTTGCTGAACCCACTGGCAAGGACGGGACCGATCCTGTTCGTCAAACACGCGCCCGGCGGGGTCTTCAGCCACCAACTCACCCAATACTACGGCGCCTGCGCGAGGCCGGGCGGCGGCGTCTTCGTCCTCGAAGACCCCGGCCGCTCAATGGCGGTCCGGGAACTGACGGCGGGCAAACTCCCCCTCGGCGCCTACATGACC
>CAYYCI010000091.1:6342-10084 GCA_964470215.1 uncultured Planctomycetota bacterium | reverse complement strand
AAAGGCCGAGTCTTCGCGGTTTTCTCTTCGGCTATGTCGCCGAGTACAAACTGAGGAAACTGTGGTTCTCCGGGCCAGCGTTCACGGACTTGCGGCGACCCAACAACCACGATAGGGCCAGGAGATGTGACCTGGCCTTCACCTACAAGGGAGCCCGCATCACTGTCGAGGTCAAATCCCTGCAAGCCACTTCGATCCGCAGACATGGCGAACGCCTTATCGGCAAGTTCCAGTGCGACGCAAGCGACAGGAGAAAAGTGACGCTGCCGAATGGGGACAGCCTTCAGACCACTTGCCTCGTTGTCGGAGAGTTCGACCTTCTCGCCGTTAACCTATTCGAGGTCAACCACCAGTGGCATTTCGCCTTCGCTAAGAACTCTGACCTGCCGCGCTCCAAATATCGAGGGTACTCTCCTGAGCAGCGGCAATACCTCCTCGCCACACTGATGGAGATTTCGTGGCCTCTTGGCCCTCCCTTTGAACTCGAGCCCCACCGCCTCCTTGACGAGATCGCTTCTGAGAAGCGCCGGGATGGTTAGCAACCCCGGGGACCAAGTCCCTCCCCCTACGTCGGCCGCGAATAACGCTAAAGGCGACCGGCTTCTTGCCCCCGATGTGCGGTCACCTGCACAAGCTCGTTGGCCTGTCTCTACACTGGTCAGCAGGTTGCGCGAGGGCAACGGGTCCGGCATAATCGCCCGCAGGTCGAAGGGACAGGGTTTCTTGCAACATGCACCGCGCCCCAAAGGAGACGTCTAATGCGCGGAAGCGCGTTCACCCTCAGCACAATCACTATGCTTGCGTTCGCTTCAGTGGCGGCGACTGCCGACTGGCGATTGGCCGACGTGCCGGGGCAATGGCCGGCGGGTCGGGGCGCCAGGCGCTTCGCATGGTACCGCTGTTTCGTGAAGGTGCCGGCCGCCTGGCGAGGGGAATCGCTCACGCTCGAACTCGGACGCATTGACGACTGCGACGAGACCTTCTTCAACGGCACGAGGGTCGGCTCGACCGGCCGAATGCCCCCACGACCTCGTTCCGCCACCAACACTCTTCGCCGCTATCGCGTCCCCGCTCGCCTCGTCCGCTTCGGCGATTTCAACATGATCGCGGTCAGGGTCTACAACGACCGCCGGCGGGCGGGGATAATCGGCGGCCCGCTCGTCCTCTCGTCCAGGAAAGGAGCGCTGAGCCTCGAGGGCCAGTGGCTCTTCCAGCCAGGCGACAGCCCCGACTGGGCCAGGTGGCCTGCCGACGAGACGGAAAGGAAGAAAATGGCCGAGGACTACCTGTCCGCCGCGAAGCCGCCTGTGGGGGCCAGAGTCCCCATGATCCACCCGAAGGCCGAGGCGCCCGAGGGCAACCTGGTGCTGTGGTATCGCAGGCCCGCGCGGCTTTGGCTCGAGGCCCTCCCCGTGGGCAATGGCCGCCTGGGCGCGATGGTCTTCGGTGGAGTGCCCAGAGAGCGAATCCAACTGAACGAGGACACCCTCTGGGCAGGGCACCCCGTGGGACGCGACAAGGTCGGAGCACACAAAAGGCTCGCCGAAATCCGCAGGCTCTTCTTCGAGGGGAAGTACGCAGAAGGCGAAGCGCTCTTCCAGCAGGTCTTCATGGGGCAGAGGATCGCCCCGCGGAGTTTCCAGACCCTCGGCGACCTCAATATCGCCTTCCACCACGAGGGCGACATCACCGACTACCAACGCGCCCTGGACCTCCGGACGGCCGTCGCGAGAACGACCTACAGGGTCGGCGGCGCGAACTTCACACGCGAGGTCTTCGCCAGCCCGACTGACCAGGTCCTCGTCGTGCGGGTCGAGAGCGACAAGCCGGGGCAAGTTAGTCTCGACGCCACCCTCAGCCGCCCCGAGAACGCAACCGTCCGCCCAGCCGCACCGAATCGCCTCGTGATGACCGGCCAGGCCGACAAGGGGAAGCCAACCGAGGGGGTGAAGTTCGAGGCCCACGTCGTGGCGCTGGCCGAGGGCGGTCGGGTGGCCGCGGATGCCAGCGGCCTCCACCTCGAAGGGGCCGACGCCGCCACTCTCCTCATCGCCGCCGCCACCACCTACAACCACGACGAAACGACCCGCCCCTGCCAGGAGGCCATTGCAGCGGCCTCACGCAAGAATTATCGCCAACTCCGCGAGGCCGCCATCGCCGACCATCGCAGGCTCTTCGACCGCGTGAGCCTGGACCTCGGCCGCAGCGAGGCCGCCAAACGCCCAACCGACGAGCGCCTCGAGGCCTTTAAGAAAGGCGCCACGGACCCCCACCTCGTGGCCCTCTATTTCCAGTTCGGGCGCTACCTCCTGATCGGCTGCTCGCGGCCGCGGTGCATGCCCTCGAACCTCCAGGGCCTCTGGAACGAACACATCAATGCCCCGTGGAACTGCGACTACCACATCAACATCAACGTCCAGATGAACTACTGGCCTGCCGAGCCGACCAACCTGCCCGAATGCCACGAACCTTTCTTCGACCTGATAGACAACCTCCGCCCACGGGGTCGGAAGACCGCCCGCGACGTCTACGGCTGCCGCGGCTTCGTCGCCCACCACACGACCGATGCCTGGTGGTTCACCAGCCCTGTCGGCAGGACGGGCTACGGGGCGTGGCCGATGGGCGCGGCGTGGTGCACGCGCCACCTCTGGGAGCACTACCTCTTCACCGGCGACCGTGGATTCCTCGCCCGCCGGGCCTGGCCGGCCATCAAGGAGGCCGCCGAGTTCCTCCTCGACTTCCTCTGCGAGGACCCGAAAACGGGGAAGTTGGTCTCCGGCCCCTCGACCTCGCCCGAGAACCGCTTCCGCACGCCCGATGGCAAGGTGGCCCACCTCTCGATGGGCTGCGCGATGGACCAGGAGATAATCTGGGACACCCTCGCGAACGTCCTCGACGCGGCCAAGGTCCTGGGCATCGAGGACGGGTTCGTCCGTGAGGTTCGCGCCAAACTCTCCCGCCTCGCGCTCCCGAAGATCGGCTCCGATGGCCGCCTGATGGAGTGGGCCGAGGAGCTCGAGGAGCCGGAGCCCGGCCACCGCCACATGTCACACCTCTACGGCCTCTACCCCGCCTGGCAGTTCACGCCCACGACCCCGAAGTATTTCGCCGCCGCGCGCAAGTCCCTGGAGTACCGCCTCGCCCACGGCGGCGGCCACACGGGCTGGAGCCGCGCGTGGATAATCAACTTCTGGGCGCGACTGCTCGATGCCGAGAAGGCACACGAGAACGTCCTCGCACTCCTGCGAAAGTCCACAAACCCCGACCTCCTCGACAATCACCCGCCCTTCCAGATTGACGGGAACTTCGGCGGATGCGCGGGAATCGCCGAGATGCTCCTCCAGAGCCACCTACCGGCCGGCCAGGACCCGCTGGAACGCGAAATCCACCTCCTCCCAGCCCTGCCGAAAGCCTGGGCGAATGGCTCGGTCGAGGGGCTGTGTGCACGTGGCGGGTTCGTCGTAGACATGACCTGGCAGGATGGCAGAATCGCAAAGGCCACGGTCTTCTCGAAATTGGGCACCACCTGCCACGTCCGCGCCGACGCCCCGCTGAGCGTCGCCTGCGACGGCAAACCCGTCAAGGCCATACATCCGGAGGAGAATCTCACAGTCTTCCCAACGAGCAAGGGAAAGACCTACGTCTTGAGCAGGCCACCAGAATAGGGCGTGCAAACCTGCACGCGGAACGCGGCCCGCAGAGACGCGGGGCGAGACGCCCCGCCTACATCTCCGCGCCCTGC
>CAYYCI010000091.1:0-6242 GCA_964470215.1 uncultured Planctomycetota bacterium | reverse complement strand
ACGCGGCCCGCAGAGACGCGGGGCGAGACGCCCCGCCTACATCTCCGCGCCCTGCGTCAGTGCCGCGGCCAGCCCCACCGTCCCCTCCCGCGTCCAACTCCGTGTCCGTCCGCGGGTGTCCCACCTCCTACCAGGTGGGCAGCGGTCGGCTTCAGGAGGGTTGGGCGCTCGCGGAATTTTTGACCTTGACAGATCGGGATTTTCCAATAAAATAGTGATTAAGCGGGGCCTGTGATTTCTTGCGCTCAGACGGTGGGTCGTCGCACTGGTAAACCTCTGGCTGCTGGCCAGGAGGGGGTGTAGCCGTGCGCGCCGATCGAGAAGAGGGCTGGGAGTTTGGCGAGACTAATTCTGCGAAACAAAGCCATTTCGAGGGGATCCAAGAAGGGCACGAAGGAGCACGAAGCCCTTCTTGCCCATTTATCCGTGTTCGCCGCTGTTCATCGGTGGCTAATTGTCGGGCTGCGTTCATCTGCGGTTTCAAATCGCGGGGCGAGACGCCCCGCCTACATCTTCGCGCCCTGCGTCAGTGCCTGCCCGAGACCGCTCGTCGGCCCGCGGCCAGCCACGGCCGTTTTGACCCCGGCGCGCGGTGGCCGGTAGAATGGAGACGATGACCGAGAAGGAAAAGATCAGGCGTTGGGTGGAGGCCTGGAGGAGGGCCGCGCCGGTCCTCGAGAGAATGCGCATCGAGGAAATGCGCAACTTCGACTATGCGAAAAACGCCCAGATGGTCGACGCCCTCCTGGAGTTGGGCCTTCGCCACGCCACCCCGCGCAAGACCAGTGGCTTCGTCGAAATGCAGCGAATCCTCAGGAAGTTGCGAAGGTGAACGGCCTGCTCGAGGCAGCGCAGGAGTTCCAGGATTTCTTCACCCAGCGCGGCTGGCGATTCTGCTTCGTCGGGGGGTTGGCGGTCCTGCGATGGGGACGGCCGCGCGCGACGCAGGACATTGATATCGAACTTCTGACAGGCTTCGGGGGCGAGGGTCCCTACGTCCAGGCTCTCCTCGGGCGCTTCCGCTCGCGCCTGCCCGATGCCGCGGCCTTCGCCCGCGAGAGCCGCACCCTGTTGCTCGAGGCATCCAATGGCGTGCCGGCCGATGTGGCCTTCGGCGCCGTGCCGTTCGAGGAAAAGGCGGTGGAGCGGGCCTCGTTTTTCGAGTTCCTACCAGGCGTTTCGCTCCGCACTTGCTCGGCCGAGGACATTGTGGTGTTCAAAGCCTTCGCGGCTCGCCCCATTGACTGGTTCGACATCGAGGGCATCCTCGCAAAGATGGGCGACCAACTCGACTGGGACTACATCCTCGAGGAATTGCGCCCGCTCTGCGAGGCCAAAGAAGAACCAGGAAACGTGGCTAGGCTCGAAGACCTCCGTCGCAACATCCCAGGGCAACCCCACTAGAGAAAGGTTCTGGCCCATGCACGCTCGTTATCTCCGTTCCAACTGCTCGGTGTTGGCGCTCGCCCTCGCCGTTGGCCCCTGGACAATGGCGGCGACCAAAGCAGGAGTGAAGGACTTGTTAGTTCTGTGGTATCGGCAGCCGGCGCGAAAGTGGGTCGAGGCTCAGCCTGTCGGCAATGGAAGGCTGGGCGCCATGGTCTTCGGCGGCGTCCCATCCGAGCGCATCCAGTTCAACGAGGACACCCTCTGGATGGGCAAGCCGCGCGACTACCACCGCCCCGACGCCTACAAGTACCTGCCCACCATCCGAAAACTCCTCTTCGAGGGCAAGCAACGCGAGGCCGAACGCCTGGCCATGCAGCATTTCATGAGCGTCCCCCTCCGCCAGCTCCCCTACGAGCCGTTCGGCGACTTGAGGCTCGAGTTCCCAGGCCACGACAACCCCACCGACTATCGCCGTCAACTCGACCTCGAGACCGCCATCGCCACAACCACTTATCGGGTGGGAGGCGTGGCCTTCGGCCGCGAGGTCTTCGCCAGCGCCCCAGACCAGGTCATCGCCATCCACATCGAGGCCGACAAGAAAGGCTCCGTCAATTTCTCCGCCACCATGACCACCCCTCACCCCAACGCCAAACTCGTGGCGGTCGGGCCGGACCAACTCGCGCTGCGGGGGCAATTGCCCGAAAGGGGCCATCCGTCCCGCCACGAGGGCTGCTTGAAGTACGAGGCGCGCCTTCTGGTCCGAACCGAGGGCGGCAAGGCAACGGTCAGCGAGAAAGGCGTCGAGGTCGCCGGAGCCGATGCCGCAACGCTCCTGCTGGCCGCAGCCACCTCCTACGTGAACTTCAAGGACGTCAGCGGCGACCCCACCGCCCGCTGCGACCGCTACATCGCAGGACTGAAGGGGAAGACCTACGCCCAGGTCCGACAGGCCCACGTCGCCGACTACCAGAGGCTGTTCCGACGGGTCGAACTCCACCTCGAAGGGCCGAAGGGCCAGGAGGTGGACCCCTCGCAGGTGCCGACCGATCAACGGATAAAGAATTTCGCCCGCGGCGGCGACCCCGCCCTGGCCGCGCTCTACTTCCAGTTCGGGCGCTACCTGATGATCTCCGGCTCCCGGCCCGGCTCACAGCCGCTCAACCTCCAGGGCATCTGGAACGAGAGCATCCGGCCGCCCTGGGAGTCGAAGTGGACGACCAACATCAACACCGAGATGAACTACTGGCCGGTCGAGACCACCAATCTGGCCGAATGCCACGCCCCGCTCTTCGACATGCTCGAGGACCTGCTCATCACCGGCGGCAAGACTGCCAAAGGCCACTATAAGTGCCGAGGCTGGGTCCTCCACCACAACACCGACCTCTGGCGCGGCGCCGCGCCCATCAACGCCTCCAACCACGGCATCTGGGTCACCGGCGGCGCCTGGCTCGCAACCCACCTGTGGGAACACTTCCTCTTCGGCGGCGAGAAGGACTTCCTCGCCAAGACCGGCTACCCGATAATGAAGCAAGCCGCACTCTTCTTCACCGACTTCCTCATCAAGGACCCGCGCACCGGCTGGCTCATCAGCACCCCCTCCAACTCCCCCGAGCAAGGCGGACTGGTGGCCGGGCCGACCATGGACCATCAGATCATCCGCGCGCTCTTCGAGGCATGCACCCAGGCCAGCGAAATACTGGGGGTGGATGCCGACTTCCGCAAGAAACTCGTCGAGATGCGGAAACAAATCGCACCCAACCAAATCGGCAAGTACGGCCAACTCCAGGAGTGGCTCGAGGACAAGGACAACCCCAGGAACCACCACCGCCACGTCTCACACCTCTGGGCGCTCCACCCCGGCTGGGAAATCCACCCGCTCATAGACCCCAAGTTCGCCGCGGCGGCCAAGAAGTCCCTGGAGTTCCGAGGCGACGGCGGCACCGGATGGTCGAAGGCCTGGAAGGTCAACCTCTGGGCTCGCCTCCTCGATGGCGACCACGCCTACAGGCTCCTCGCCGGCCTGATCTCCGGCAGCACACTGCCAAACATGTTCGACACACATCCCCCCTTCCAGATTGACGGAAACTTCGGCGGCTGCTCAGGAATCACCGAGATGCTCCTCCAGAGCCACGTCCCGGTCCCCGGCGGCGGCATCCAGCGCCAGATTCACCTCCTCCCTGCCCTGCCTAAGGCGTGGCCGGCCGGCCACGTCAAGGGCCTGTGTGCACGCGGCGGCTTCGAGGTCGAGATGACCTGGAGAGACGGTCGCCTCGCCGAGGCCATCATTCACTCAAAACTGGGCAACCCCTGTTGGGTCAGGGCCGCCACCCCGCTCACGGTTACCTGCGATGGGCAGCCGGTTCCCACCAAACACTCCGAACCCGCCGTCACTGCCTTCAAGACCACCGCCGGCCGCTCCTATCGGCTCAGACCCTCTGGATGAGAGGGGAACCGAACCATACTCGAGGCTGCCACGCCCGGATTAGCACGGGACGCACCCTGCCTGCGCGAGTTTCGTGCCCCGGCGAGGCCGCGGCCGCGCCGACGCTTTGATTCGGTCCCTTCCCCCTGATATATTCCCGGCCGGGGATTGCCATGGAAGTGAGGCTCGCGAGAACCGCAGGCTTCTGCATGGGCGTGCGGCTCGCCATGGAAAAGGCCGCCGCCCTCGCCAGATCCAGCCACCAGCCGCTCTACACCTGCGGCCCACTGATCCACAACACCCAGGCCCTCGAGATGCTCGAGGCCCTCGGTGTGCGGAACCTCGAGGATTGCCCGGAGGCGACCGCCGGCACCGTCGTCATCAGGGCACACGGGGTGAGGAAGGAGGAACGCGCGGCGCTGGCCAGTCGCGGCTTCCGCCTGGCCGACGCCACGTGCCCCAACGTCCTGGCCTCCCAGCGAAAGTGCCAGGAATTCGCCGAGCGCGGCTACGCCGTCATAATCGCCGGCGACAAGGACCACGCCGAGGTCGCCGGCCTGAAGAGTTATGCGGGGGAGCGCGCGGTCGTCGTCTCCACCCCGGAGGAGGCGTCGAGGCTCGCGGTGAGCGGGCCGGCGTGCCTGATCGCCCAGACCACTTTCAACGAACAGACCTACCGAGAGATCGCCGACACCCTCCGCGCCAGGGTGGGAGACCTGGAGGTGGTCGAGAGCATCTGCCGCGCTACCCGCCAGCGCCAGGAGGAGGCCCGGCGGTTGGCCGCGGAGGTCGAGGCGATGGTCGTGGTGGGCGGGCGCCACAGCGCCAACACCCGCCGCCTGGCCGAAATCGCCCGCGCGAGCGGCAAGCCGACCTTCCACGTGGAGACCCCCGACGAACTCGACCGCGAGGCCCTCGCCCGCTTCAAGGTGGTCGGCCTGACGGCCGGCGCCTCGACCCCAAACTGGCTCACGCGGGCCGTCCTCCAGGCCCTCGAGGAGATCGAACCCCCGACCACGCCACTCAGGCGCACGGCCAGGAGGCTCCTCGACTTCCTCGTCCGCAGCAATCTCTACTCGGCCGCCGCGGCCGCCGCGGCAACCGGGGGAGCTTGCGCCCTGGCAGGCGGCTGCGAGGGACCGAAGTGGCTCTTCCCGCTCGCCGCCTTCGCGTTCATCCTGACGGCCACGACGGTCAACCGCCTCGCCCCGGGCGAAGCCGCGCCCAGGTGTATGCCGCCGCGCCTGGCCTTCTACCGCCGCCATGAGGCGAGCTTCCTTCTTGTGAGCGGCGCGACGAGCGTCGCAGCCTTTCTTACTTTCGTCGCAGTCGAAAAGTACTGGTCGCTGGCACTCCTGGGCGTGGCTTATACATTGGGGCTGGCCTACAGCCTGCCCGTGATTCCCGGTCCGCTTCGTCGGCGGGTTCGCGGCGCGAGACTCAAGGACCTTCCCGTCTTGAAGGACATCCTCATCGCCCTCGGGTGGGCGACGGTGTGTGTGTTCGTGCCTCTGGTCAGCGGCTACGAGGGCGGCTGGTGGGTTGCCGCACAGGTGGGGTGGCTGGTCTTCGCGCTGGCCTTCGCGCGAGCCGTGGCCATGGACCTCCGCGACACGCAGGACGACTACCTCCAGGGCCGCGAGACCCTCCCCATGCTCATCGGGCCGAGGCGGGCGAGATGGTTGATGGCGGCGGTGTTGCTGAGCGCCGTGGCCACCCAGGGCTGGCCGATAGCCCATCTCGCCTGGCAACTCTTCCTGGGGGGCGTCTCCGGCGAGCGAGCCGTCGCCGGGTTCTTCCCGCTCGCTCCGTGGTTTCTGGCGGCGCTGCCCCCTGCCATCGGTTTCGTCCTTGCCGCTCGCGGGAAGTGCCTGAATGCTGAGACGCGGTGTATCCTTGCCTGGGATGGCCTGTTGCTGCTGGCTGGGGGTTTGGCTTGCATCGCGGGTCGGGTCCACTGAGCGCCGGGAAGGGGGACGGGAGTCTTCTTCCGCCTTGGGGAAAAAGACTCCCGTCTCCGTTTGCGACATCTATGAGGAAGCCTGAACTAACGGCAGAGCGAGGCGCGTGGGCTTTGGCGCGCTTTTTGCACCGCAATCAGTTGCCAGGCGAGAAGGAAAAGAATGTCTTGGCTGGCAGCCGGCCCCGACCGCGCGTCCCGAGACCCCGCAGGCCGAAAGCCTTGTGTTCTCTCGGCAAAGCATTCTTTTCCTTCTCGCCCGCATTGGAAACCCACGGTGCACAAAAGCGTGCCATAGCCCACACGGCCCGGCCTTTTCGGGTCCGGTCATGGCGACGGTGGCACGGGCCTTCTAGCCTGTGCCCGACGCGGGGCGGGACGCCCCGCCTACAACGGACATGGCGGTGCCGTGCCCTCACAAGCCGCGCGGTTGGTGCCAGGCTTGCTTTCCCCCGGTCGCGGGGTTATGAT
>CAYYCI010000090.1:0-10190 GCA_964470215.1 uncultured Planctomycetota bacterium | reverse complement strand
CGGCAGGAAGAGACGGCCAAGGCCCTCGGCGTCCCCGTCGAGCAGGACATTGATCTGGGCAAGGGCGTGAAGATGACCCTGGTCCTCATCCCCGCCGGCGAGTTCCTCATGGGCAGCCCGCCGACCACCAACCCTGAGAAACTCCAAAGACTCTTCGGTCGCGAGAGCGGACTTTATGAGTGTGAGTTTCCACAGCACCGCGTCAAGATTTCGCGGCCCTTCTGGCTCGGCAAGACCGAGGTCACCCAGGCCCAGTGGGAGGCGGTAATGGGCAACAACCCCAGCGAGTTCGCAGGTCGGCCACGCAACCCAGTGGAGCAGGTGAGCTGGAACGATTGCCAGCGCTTCCTCCAGAGACTCAGCGCCAGGTTCAAAAGAACCTTCCGCCTCCCCACCGAGGCCGAATGGGAGTATGCCTGCCGGGCAGGCGCCCCCACGGAGTTCTACTTCGGAGACGACAAAGAGAGGCTCAACGACCACACTTGGTGGAACGTAAACTCAGGTGACTCCACCCAGCCCGTGGGTCTGAAGAGGCCCAACGGCTGGGCCCTGCACGATATGGCAGGGAACCTCTGGGAGTGGTGCCAGGACTGGTTCGCGCCGTACGCCAACGAGCCACAGGTGGACCCCAAGGGCCCCGCTTCTGGCCGCGTTCGCGCAAAGCGGGGCGGGTCGTGGTTCAACGGCTACGCGTGTTACTTTCGCTGTCCGTTCCGCAGCTACTCCGACCCCGAATGCCGCTCCCCCTACACCGGTTTTCGCGTGTGCAGGACGATCGACGCTGCCCGTCGGCCTCAGCCGCCCGCTCACGCTCCGACCCGGGCGACGGCTCCAGCCTCGGAAGCCCACGTCGCGCTCGCCAAATTGCTCGAGCCGGCCGAGGCTAAGGTCGCGGCATGGGACTTTGCCGGCGCCGCGGGCGAGTTGGCGAAGCTGAAGGCCGAGGACATTGCGGGCGGGGCGTCCCTGCCCCGCGTCAAGCAGATGATCGCCGTGCGGCAGGATGAGGTCGCGCGGCTCGCGAGGCTGAAGGCCGCCATCATCCAACGCATCAAGACGGCGAAGCCACGGCTCACGAAGCGCGCGCTGCTGCTCAGAGGCATCGGCGGCGACATCGTGGATGCCGACGAGAAGGGCCTCACGGCCAGGCTCGCCACCGGCAAGACCGAGTTCTTCGCCTGGAAGGACCTGAGCGCCCGCTCCGTCGTAGAGCTCCTCCGCCGCACGGTCCGCAGCACCGACGCCGAGGGCAGTCTCGCCGCCGGCATTCTGCTCCTTCGCGTGGGCGATGCGAAGAACGCCGAAGCATACCTGGCGAGGGCGAAGGCTGCCGGCCTGGCAATCGAGCGTTACCTCGGCCCATTGGCCGAGGCCGCCTTCGCCCGAGCCAAGGCCCTCCTCGACAAGAAGCAATTCAAGGAAGCGGAGACCGCCCTCGGCGAGCTCGAGAAGAAGTACGGCAAGACCCCCTGGTTCGCCGCGCACAAGGACGAGGTGGCCGCGGCGAAGGAGGCGGCGAAGGCCGGGATTACAGAGGCGGAAGCCGAGGAGCTCTACCGCCAGGCCGCCGGGCTCTTCGAGAAGAAAGACCTCTGGGCGCTCAAGCCGATCATCGAGAAACTCAAGGCCGACTACACCAAGACCAAGCCCGTCACCGACGCAACGCGGAAGCCCACCTTCGCCGAGATGGCCGAGTCCGTCGCCAAGCTCGGCAAGTTCCTCACCGTCCGCCAGGACGGCAAGGGCGACTTCACCACGATCTCCGCCGCGCTTGATGCAGCCCCACCCAACAGTTTGATCCTTGTGGCTGACGGGGGACCACACAACGGGCCGACGTTGACTCTCTTGAAATCTGGCGTCATCCTCAAGGGCAAACCCGGCGTGTGGCCCATCATAACAGCCACCGGCAACTGGGGTGGGCAGCAATATCTTGCCAGGGTGAGAGCCAGGAACGTTACCCTCGAAGGACTCGTCTTCGCTCACGCAGAACCCCCCGAAAATGCTTGCTGCGTCGTAGCGTGCTCCGGCGCCTCGGTCCTGTTGCGATCGGTCATCCTCTGGTGCTCTAGGGAGCGAAACGCCTATAAGGCTCATGCCTTCTATGTTGACCCGCGCGGCAAATGTGCGCTGCGCAACTGCATCCTTATTGGGAAAGGCAGCGTGAACAAAGGTGCTACAATCGTGGCCGAGGACTCCATTTGGCTTCAGGGACAGCTTGTCGGCGGCTTCGGCGAGGGCGACACTGTAGCCGTCTTCCGCAACTGCGTGTTCGCCCCACACATGAACTCAGGGTGGGCATCGGCAGAGTGGCGCCACTGCACGGTTCTGACCAGCGTGTTGTTGGAAGGTCCAGGCGCTATCGTCGTGGACTCGATCGTCAAACACCTTGCCGCCAAGGAGCCGGGCGCTCGGGTCGAATACTGCAATGTCTATGAGCGCGGCGTTGGATCTGGCGCCTTGCGACTCGGTCGTGGCTGTATCCGGGCGCGGCCTCGGTTCCGCGACCCCAGCAATTTCGATTATCGCCTGGCGCCAGGTAGTCCGGGTCGCGGGAGAGCGTCGGACGGCGGGGACATCGGCTGTCGGTACACGCCCGGGATGCTCGAGATGCTGAAGCTGGCACTCGAGCTGCGGCGCAAGGGCATCATCAAGTTCTGACCGTGTTCGTAGTCCCGCCTTCAGGCGGTCTTTTCTTCTTGCCGCGCCAGGAGCCGCCTGAAGGCGGAACTACGGACAAGGAGCCGCCTGAAGGCGGAACTACGAACCAAGTACGGTCGGGCTATCAGCGCTTGCGAGCGATGATGATGAACTCTTCGGGGTAGGCTTCCACCGCCCCGGCGTTGTCCGCCGTGGTGAACTTCCCGGTCCGGGGGTCGCGGACCTGGGGGAGGGTCTTCGAGGGGATGACGCGCCGAATGACCGTCTCGATCTCGAAGCCGACGGCCTGGAGCAACTCGGCGTGGACTTCGGCGTTGAGTATCTCGACGCCCTTGAGTGCGGTGTTGCCTATCACGTCGCAAAAGCACCCGCCGGGCGCCAGGGCTCTGTGGGCCTCGGCGAAGGCCAATTGCATGTCGAAGAAGTAGCGGCTCACCTCCCTGGCCTTCGCGGCGTCGCGTTCGGTTAGTCGGTCGGCTATCGCTCTGGCGAGTTCGCTGGCTGGCTCGGCCTCGCCGCGCGCTCGAGCCGCCGAGGAACCTATGAACTCGTCCTTGCCGGCCGTCCCCTCCAGCCAGCCGAGCCACAGTGTGGTCAATTCGTGGAGGTCGGCATACTCGTAGGAGGTGACGTAGGGCGGGCTGGTTACCACGAGGCCCACCGAGCCATCGCCCCAGGGGAGTTGGCGGGCGTCGCCGCGACGGATGTCTGCCGTGATCCTGCCATCCCGCGCCTCCTCGGGCAGGAGTTCCCAGAATCGGCGGTTCCCCCGCTCCATCCGGCTCAGGTGGCTGCGCAGGACGGGGATGGGGTGTGGGACGCCGTCCGCCAGTTTTCGCTTGTCGCGCGTGGGCTTGCTGCTGCGCATGAGCCAGAACGAGGCGGCCTTGAGGCAGTGGGAGAAGCCGCAGCGGAGGAAGTCTCTGACCGCCCTGTCGCGGACCTCCTCGATCGCGGCCAGAACAATCCCGAGGCGTCGCTGTTGCTCGGGAGGGAACCACCAATCGAGCCTGTCCGCGTCAGGCGGTAGGAGCGGTTCCGGGAGGTCGAAGAGCCCTTTGCCCTCTCCTTCGAGCGGGGCGAGGCAGGCGAAGAAATCGCTGAGCGCGGCCTGGAGTCTCGACGGCTCGATGGGGGTTGTCTTTGCCCGCGCGGCTATGAGGGCAGCGAGGTTGATGTCGAGGCCGAGCGCCCGGCGGCCCGCCACCAGCGCCTCGACGAGGGTCGTGCCCGAGCCCATGAACGGGTCGAGGACCGTCTGCCCGGGCGAGGAGTAGTCGGCGATGAGCCTTGCGGCCAGTTGGGGGATGAATTTCGCGGGGTAGCGGTGGTAGCGGTGGGTGATGTAGCCGGTCTGCGCCGGCCCACATTCTTCGAATGTCCAAGCCGGTTCGGGTGGGAGTTGGGCGAAGCGTTCGGGAAGGCTCATCGCTAGACACCGAAGACCTCGCGGATGAACTGGCGGCTCAGGCGGTGGTTCTCCTCGAAGGTGCGGGTCCGTTGGGTCTCGGGCGCGGTGGCGAGCTCGAGGGAGATGACTCCGCTGAAGCCCTTGCGCCGCAGGACCTCGGCGATGGCCTGGAAATCAATCTCTCCTTCGCCGAGGGCCTGGACCCAGGTGGTGCCGACGGCGTCCCGAAGGTGGAGGGAGGCCGTCCTGTCGCCGTACTCCTCGAGGATGGCCAGCGGGTCGCCGCCGCCGTGGTGAATCCACTCGACGTCGGCATTGAGCCAGACCTTGCCTGGCGAGGTGTTTCGCAGGTTCGAGTGGACCTCTCTGGCGCCCTGGCGCATGGCGGGGGTGTGGTTGTGGAGGGCGAGTCGGACGCCGTGGGAGAGGAGTTCGCCGCCGAGGACGTCGAGCGCTCTTGCCTGGGTAGCCAGTTCCTCGTCGGTCTTCGTCGAGCCGTCTGGCTTCGGGTTCGGGTTGCAGTTAAGGACGGATATGCCGAGAGCGTCCACCGCGGCTGCCGCCTGGCTGAGCAGGTCGGCGATGGTCTTGTCGGCTTGTTCTTCGATATGGAAGGTGCCGCCGCAGTAGAGCGCCGGGCAGCCGAGGCCGTGGCGGTCGAGGGCCTCGAGGAAGCGTCGGTCCTCGTGCCAGCCGAGCATTCCCTCGACGTTCTCGAACCCCGCACGTTTTATGGCGGCGAATGCCTGGTCAATCCTCTCGAGGAAAGGCGGCTGGCCGGGGAAGTTGATCTCCTGGGTCCAGCCGTATAGTTGGGTCGCAACGATTGTGTGGCCTTGTTCTGGCGCCATTGCCGGTTCCCCTCTGTTCGCCTCGTTCGCCGACAGTCTACGCGCCAAGCTAGAGCGGTCAAGCGCCCGGTGCAGGAGAGGCGCGAAGGCGTGGGGGGCTAGTCGGTCTCGATGAGGTGGCCGAGTTTTCGCTTCTTTGTGATGAGGTACTCGCGGTTGTGTTCGTTTGGGGGGACCTGTAGGGGGAGTTGCTCGACGATCTGGAGGCCGAAGCCGGCGAGGCCGTGGATTTTCTTGGGGTTGTTTGTGAGGATGCGGATACGGCGCAGTCCGAGGTCGCGGAGGATCTGCGCGCCGACGCCGTAGTCGCGCAGGTCGGCCTTGAAGCCCAGGCGCTCGTTGGCCTCGACGGTGTCGAGGCCCTGCTCCTGGAGTTCATATGCCTTGAGTTTGTTGACGAGGCCGATGCCTCGTCCTTCCTGTCGCATGTAGAGCACCACTCCCCTGCCCTCTGCCTCTATGCGCTCGAGGGCGGCGTGGAGTTGGGGGCCGCAGTCGCAACGCAGCGACCCGAAGGTGTCGCCGGTCAGACACTCCGAGTGCACCCGCACGAGCACAGGCTCTTCGATCGGGCGGGGCCTGCCCTCTTCGTCGAGGTCGAGCCCCTTGGTGAGGGCCAGGTGTGGCTGGGGGTCGACCTTGCTCTCGTAGCAAAACAGTTGGAACTCGCCCCAGAGGGTGGGCAGTCGGATCGGACCCACGGCCCGGCTCACCAGGGTCTCGGTCCGGCGGCGATATTCGATGATGTCGGCCACAGTGCAGATTTTCAGGCCGTGGCGCTCGGCGAACCCTTCCAGTTGCGGCATGCGGGCCATCGTGCCGTCGTCGTTCATTATCTCGCAGATGACCGCCGCGGGGCTCAGACCTGCGATGCGGCACAGGTCCACCGACCCCTCGGTCTGGCCGGCGCGGGTGAGCACCCCGCCGGGCCTGGCCCGCAGCGGGAAGATGTGGCCGGGGGTGCAGAGGTCCGACGGCCCGGCGTCGGGGCGGACGGCGGTGAGGATCGTGTGGGCGCGGTCGTGAGCCGAGATGCCGGTGGTCACCCCCTCGCGGGCCTCGATGGAGACCGTGAAAGCGGTGCCATAGCGCGAGGGGCCGCGACGTGGCTGGAGCGGGAGTTGGAGTTGCTCGACTTTCTCGGGGGTTAGTGCCAGGCAGATCAGGCCGCTGCCGTGCTTGGCCATGAAGGCGATGGCCTCGGGGGTAACCTTTTCGGCCGCGATGACCAGGTCGCCCTCGTTCTCGCGGTTCTCGTCGTCCACGAGGACGACCATGCGCCCCTGGCGCAATTCCTCGGCCGCTTCCTGGACGCCACAGACTCGCGGCATCGCCGCTCTCCTCTTGGCAAAACTATTCTAGCGCAAGGGAGCCGGAAAAACAATTTGGACGGGCACGGAGGAACACGGATCGCCACGGCCGGGTCTCAAAGCGACTGGGGGTCGAGGGCGTCGCGCAGGCCATCACCCAGGAAGTTGAGCGCGAGCAGGGTGAGCGAGAAGGTCACCCCCGGGAAGACCATCAGCCACGGGCAGACCTCCATCGCCCGCGCCCCCTCGGCGATCAGTGTGCCCCAACTGGGCATCGGGTGCTCCACCCCCAATCCCAGAAAACTCAAGAACGCCTCCTGGAGCATGACCGCCGGGACATTCAGCGTGGCGTAAACGATGACCACCCCGAGGATGTTGGGCACGATGTGGCGAAAGACCAGCCTCGCGGTGCCCGCGCCGACCAGGCGGGCCGCCTCGACGAACTCCCGCTCCCGCAACGAGACGACCTGTCCGCGCACTATCCTCGCGGTGGTCAGCCACTGGACCGCCCCCAGCGCGATGAACAGATTGACAATGCTCCGACCCGCAATCATCACGATCAAGATGACGACGAACATGTAGGGCAGACCGTAGAGAACATCCACGAATCGCATCATCACGTTGTCGAGCCTTCCGCCGAGGTAGCCGGCCAGAGCGCCATAGGAAACCCCAATGACCAGACTGACCAGTGTTGCGACCAGCCCGATGGCCAGCGACACTCTGGCGCCGTAGAGCAGCCGGGCCAGGAGGTCGCGGCCCAGGCTGTCGGTGCCCAGCCAGTGGCGGGCGCTCGGCGGGCTGAGGGCGTCGGGCAGGTTCACCTCGTCGTAGCCATACGGCACCACCAGCGGCCCGACGAGGGCCAGGAGCGCCAGCCCGGCCAGGAAGAGGCCGCTCGCCACCGCCAGTCGGTTCTTCGTCAGGCGACGCGCCGCGAGCCGCCACGGGCTTTCCACAAAACGGGCGCTTTCACCAGCGAGCGCTTCGGTGGCCGTGGTCATTGCAGCCTCACGCGAGGGTCCAGGAGCGCCTGGGCGATGTCCACCACCAGGTTCAACACAACGAGCAGTGTGCTATAGACGATCACCGTGCCCAGGGCCAGGGTGTAGTCGCGCTCGGTGGCGGCGCTGACGAAGTAGCGCCCCATGCCGGGGATCGCGAAAATCTGCTCGACGACGAACGAGCCGGTGAGGATGCTCGCCGTCGCGGGGCCGAGATACGAGACCAGGGGAGTGACGCCGAGCCTGAGGGCGTGGCGGCCCACCACCAGCCGATGAGGCAGGCCCTTGGCACGAGCGGTGCGGACGAAATCCTGCCGCAGGACCTCGAGCAAGCCGCCGCGCGTCAGTCGGGCGACCCGCGCTGCGTAGGCAAGGCCCAGAGCCGCCGCAGGCAGGACCAGGTGGGCCGGGGTGCCCCAGCCCGAAGTCGGCAGGACGTGGAGCGTCATGGCGAAGAACGTTATCAGGAGGGGCGCGAGAACCATCGAGGGGATCGAAACCCCGATCATCACCAAGCCCATCGCCACGTAGTCGCGGAGGGTGTTGTGGTGGAGGGCGGCGTAGGTGCCGGCCAGCCCGCCGACCAGTAGCGCGACGACCAGCGCCGTCAGGCCGAGGAGGGCCGAACGCGGGAACGCCTCGGCTAGAATCTGGTTGACCGAGCGCCCGGGCCGCTTGAGCGAAGGCCCGAGGTCGCCGCGAGCCAGGTCGAGCAGGTAGCGGCCTAACTGGGCGTGGAGCGGCTCGTCGAGGTGGTACTTCCGCCTGAGGTTCTCGAGGATGGTGGGGTTGGCCACTTTCTCCTGATCGAACGGCCCGCCGGGGACCAGGCGCATCAGGAGAAACGACAGGACGACGATGGCCAGCAGGGTAAGTAGCGAGGCAAACGCCCTGCGGAAGAGAAACCTGCCCATCTCACTCAGCCGCTATCCAGATGTATTGGAACGGGTGGAGGTTCCTGGGGTTGTCGAAGACGCCGCGGACGCGGGGGCGGACCATGTAGCAGTTGACGTAGAAGTAGATGGGGAGGATCGGCATCTCGTCGCGGACCAGGATGCTCTCGGCCTGGCGGAGGAGCGCGAGCCTGGCCTCCGGGTCGGGTTCGCGGGCCGCCCGCGCTATCAGCCGGTCGTAGCGGGCGTTGCTCCAGCCCGTGCGGTTGTTCCCCCCGCCGGTGACGAAGCAGTCGAGGAAGGTGTTGGGGTCCATGTAGTCGCCGATCCAGCCGGAGCGGGCGATGTCGTAGTCGAGGTGGGTCATCGAGTCGAGATAGACCTTCCATTCCTGATTCCTCAGGGTGATTCGGATTCCGAGGTTCTTGTGCCACATGAATTGGATGGCCTCGGCGATCTGTTTGTGGGCCTCGCTGGTGTTGTAGAGGAGTTCCAGGCGGGGGAAGCCGCGGCCCCCGGGGTAGCCGGCCTCGGCCAGAAGGCGCCGGGCACCCTCGGGGTCGTAGGGCGGCCCCTCGACCGGCTCGTAGCCCGCGAGGAGCGGCGGGACGAGACTCCTGGCCGGGCGCTGGCCCGCCCGCAGGAGGTATTTGACGATCGCCGCCTTGTCCACGGCCATGTCGAGCGCCTTGCGCACGCGCGGGTCGTCCAGTGGCGGCCTGGTGACATTGAAGCGGTAGAAGTAGGTGCCGAGTTCGGGGGAATAGCGGAAACCGGGCAGGTTTGCGACCTCGGCAACCTTCGGACCGGGGACCTCGCGAATCCAGTCCACCTCGCCATTGAGATATTTTTTCAGCGCCGTCTCGGCGTCGTCCACCGCCAGAAACTGGATTTCCTCGAGGGCCACGTTATCGGCATTCCAGTAGTGGGGGTTTCTCCTCAGGACGATTCGGTCGTGGAGGCGCCACTGGGCGAGGATGAAAGGACCATTGCAAACCATCTTCCCCGGGTGGGTCCACTGGTCGCCGTGGGCCTCGAGGCACTGGCGGTTGAGCGGCGCGTAGGTGGCGAAGGACGTCAATTCCAAGAAGTAGGCCACCGGGTGCTCGAGCCCGACCTCGAGGGTGTGGTCATCCAGGGCCCGGAACCCGAGTTTCTCCGGGTCGGAGAGTTTGCCCTCGTTGAAGGCGCGGGCGTTCTCGATTGGGTAGAGCATGTAGGCATACTCGGCCGCCGTCTCGGGCTCGAGCGCCCGCCGCCAGGCATAGACGAAGTCGCGCGCAGTGAGCGGCTGGCCGTTGCTCCAACGAGCCTTCCGCAGGTGGAAGCGATAGGTGCGGCCGTCGGGCGACACTTCCCACCGCTCGGCCACCCCGGGCACCGGGGCGAGGGTCTTCGGATGGAGCGACGTCAGACCCTCGAAGAGCGCCAGTGCGATGGTGTGTTCGGGCAGGCCGGTCATCAACGCGGGGTCGAGCGCCTGGGGCTCGACCCCGTTGTTGAAGACCAGGACCTGTCGGTGGGCGAGGCCGGTCCTCGGGACGACGCGCAGCCGTTCGCGGAGCGAGTAGCGGGGAATCTCGTATGGCGGGAGAGGCGAGGCGGGGCGCCGGCTCCTGGCCAGCAGGAGCGACGCCCATCCTGCCAGGACCACAAAGACGACGAGCGCCATGGCGCCCGCGACCACGCTCTTTCGCTCTCGACCGTTCATCGCTCGCGAACCCACCGTATGATAGCCCCACTGGAACTTCGATCAAAGGCCATTGGGGACCCGCCGAGTACGGCCCCTGGTTATCGACCCGGCGGGTCGCCCACGGGCGAGGCATCGCCTCGCCCCTATGTGTTCGGTCCACGGGAGGGGGTTGGGTTAGGGGCGTGCCTCGTGCCCGCCCTCGCAACCCACCGACGGACTACCGCCCAGTCCTGTAGGGGCGACGCGGCGCGTCGCCCGAAGCACAGGCTGGAAAGCCTGTGCCACCGGAACGGTGCGCCGGAAAGCCTGAGACTATGGAGGAAACCCGTGGGTGGGCCTTAAAGGAGCCGGGGCTGTGGGCTTTGGCACGCTT
>CAYYCI010000089.1:0-10206 GCA_964470215.1 uncultured Planctomycetota bacterium | reverse complement strand
CTGGAAAGCCTGTGCCACCAGCTCTACATGCCAGGCCGGAAAGCCTGTGCCACCGTCTGGGGCGTGCAAACCTGGACGCGCAAATGCCTGTCGCCGTCGCGCGGGCGCACTCTGACAGAGAAGGCCAGGGTCCCGCCACGGACAGGTCCTTTCGCGGGCCGAGACGGCCCGCCTACATACCCCATTCCGCAAGGACCAATCCTTGTAGGCGGGGCGTCTCGCCCCGCGTCGAGCACAGGAACAATCCTTGTAGGCGGGGCCTCTGCGCCCCGCGTCGAGCACAGGAACAACCCTTGTAGGCGGGGCGTCTCGCCCCGCGGCGGACACAGGCTGGAAAGCCTGTGCCACCAGCTCTACATGCCAGGCCGGAAAGCCTGTGCCACCGGGGGCTTGTCCACGATGTCCACCCCGTCCACTATGTCCGTCGCACGGCTCGGGGGGCAAAAAGCGTGCCAAAGCCCACACCCCCCGGCGCGCTGCCATTGGGGCTTTCCTCACAGATGTGCCGCCGGGGCCAACGGAGGGGGAGTCGGGGGGCGTGGTCATTTCCTGCGCGAGCCTTCCTTGGCGAGTGTCTCGTAGTAACTCTCGAGGAGTTCGCGATACTCGATGGGGAGTTCGCGCGCGTAGCGTTCGTAGAGGGATTGAGGTTTGCGTTCGCCGAGGTAGTCGGGCTTGAGTTTGTTGCGCTGGGCGTCCTGGCCGGCGGGTTTTTCCGGCGAGCCGGGCGTGCGCTCGAAGTCCTGGGTCATGGTCGAGGGCGCCTGTGCCGTCTGTGGTTGCTGGGGCGTTCCTTGTTCGGGCGGGCCGGGTTGGGGTGGGCCGGGTTCGGGCATGCCCTGTTCGGGGGTGCCTTGCTCGGATTGCTCGGCGAGTGCTCCCTCGAAGGCTTCCATCGCTTGCTGGAGCGCTTCCTCGGCTGCTGCCTGGTGGGCCTCGGCCTGGGCCTGTTGGCTCTGGGCGAGTGCCTCGGCGGCTTGCTGCATCTCCTGCGCGGCCTCGCCGAGTTGTTGGCCGGCCTGTGGCACTTGCTCGGCCATGGCGGCGGTCTCTTCCTGGAGGCCGGCTTGTTCGGGGCTGATTTCGGGGAGTGCTTCCTGGGCTGCCTCGTGGGTCTGGTCGGAGATTTCTTGCTGGCGCTGGGCGAGGTTTTCCATCTGGCGCTGGAGTTCGGCCATCGCCTGGGCTTGTTGTTGCTGCTCGGCCATGGCTTGTTGCACGGCCTGTTGGGCCTGTTGCATGGCTTCCATGGCCTGTTGCTGGGCTTGCTGGGCGGGCTGGGGGGCGTTCTGGGCGAGGGCCTGCTGAGCCTGTTCCATGGCCTGAGCGGCCTGTTGCATCGGCTGCTGCGCTTGCTGGGGCATCTGTTGGCCGAGTTGCTGGGCCTGTTGCTGGAGGTTCTGTTGAGGCTGGGCGAGGTCCTGGACGTTCTGGTTCTGGGCTTGGCGCTGGGCGGTTTGTTGTTGTAGTTGTTGCTGGTTTTGCATCAGTTCGTTGAGTTGATTGGCGAGTTGTTGCTGAGGCGAGGCAGGGGTCTCGGCGGCGGCGATTCGGCGGTCGAGTTCGGCGATTGCCTCGGCGAGGGCCTCCTCGGCGCGTTGCTGGGCCTGGGTGGTTTGTTGTTGCTGGGCGTTCTGGATGGCGTTCTCGGCGTTCTGCATCTCGTTGTGGGCTTCTTGCATTTTTTGTTCGACGGTGTCGTTGGGCTGTTGGGGTTGGGTTTGCTGGTATTGTTGCTGGGCGTTCTCGAGGCTGTTCTCGAGGTTTCGCTGTTGGACTTGTGATTCGCCTTTCTGTTGCTCGAAGTGGTCTTGTGTCTGGCGTTCGATGTCCTGGCGGAGTTGTTGCTGGTCGCGTCGGATTTGCTCGAGTTGGTCGCGGACTTCCTTGAGGGCCTGGACGTCGGGGAAGTTCTGGGTTTCCTGGAGTTGTCGCTCGGCCTGTCGGAGTGCCTCGAGGGCGTTCTCCTGGTTCTGGACGGCGCTGACGGGCTTGCGTTCGGCGATGTCGCGAGCGGCCTGATCGAGGAGTTCTTCGGGCCTGGCGTCCTGGAGGGTTTGCTGGGCTTGTTGGAGTTGTCGGCGGTTGAAGGGGTCGGTCTCTTGTTCGATGGCGTCGGCGAGTTGCTTCTTGAATAGCGTGGTGCGCTGGGCGATTCGCTGTTGTCGCTCGTTCAGTTGCTGGCGTTCTTCCTCGGCTTTTTCGGGCTCCTGATAGAGTTCCTTGCCCCAGTCCTTGGTTTCCTGCTGGAGTTTTTCTTCTTTCTCGATGATTTCGCGGAGTTCGCGTCGGAGGTCCTGGGCGTTCTGGGCCGAGGATGCCTGGAGGAGGATGCGTTCGAGTTCGCGGATGATTATCTCGACCTCGGCATCGGCGGCGTCGAGGAACGGGCGCATGGCCTCGAGGCGCTTGCGGGCCTCCTCGAGGTACTTCGCGGCTTCGGGGACGTGTTGGGTGCTGAGGGTCTTGAGGATGTCGGCTATCTCGAGGAGTTCGTCGGCCTTGCCCTCGCGGAGGAGTTCGTTGGAGCGGAGGTCGAGGACGATTTCGCGGAACGCCTCCACGGTGGTGTCCATTCGGCGGTTGACCATGTGTTGGCGTTCGGCCTCGCGCATGAGAGTGTCGGCCACGGCGAGGAGTTTCTGGTCGTCCTGTGCTCTAGCGCCGACTGCCATCAGGCACGCGAGCAACCAGAAGGGGGCTTTCGCTTTCATCCCATCACGCTCCAACGACAGGCTACGTCGGAGAGTCTAGCGCGGCGTCTGGCGGTTTTCAATGGCCTGGGTTTCGAGTTCGCCGGTTTTGACCTTTTCGATTTCCTCGGCGGCGTCGGTCTCCTGGGTGTGGAGTTCGCGGATTTCGGCGACCAGTTTGCGCCGCCTCTCGGCCATGTAGCGGAGGTATTCGGGGACGCTGACGATGTAGACCCTGCGGGTTTGCGACACTCCGGAATACGGGCCCTCGGCGCTGTCGTGGTTGTCGAAGACCTGGACGTAGTAGGTGATGATGTCGCCGACCTTCAGGTCGGGGATCGAGTCGGCGAGTTTCCACGAGACGTTGGTCTCGACCAGGCGCCCTTCGACCCCGCCGATGGGCCTGGTGCGCTCCTCGCCGCCGTTGAGGGAATAGACGATGTTGGCCTTCGAGAGGCCGTAGTCGTCGCGGGCCTGGAAGAGGATGGTGAGGGTCTTGCGGGTCGTGGCCTTGATGTCCTCGAGGGGGCGGAGGATTTCGACCTGCGGCGCGGTGTCGGGCACGACCTGGACGAAGTAGTGGACGTCCTCCTCGTAGCGGTAGTGGTGCTGGCGTTCGGTCCAGCGGAACTGGTAGGAGAAGGAGGCGTCGGCCTCGAGGGTCAGGGAGGCGACCGTGCCGTCCTCGCTCAGTTCCAGGGGCTCGGCCTGGTCCTCGTCGCGGACCATCTCGGCAGCCTCGAGGGGACGGTCGCACCGCAGGCGCCAGGCGATGCGTGTGCCCTCCGGCACCTCGAGGTTCAACACGTCAAGGGTCCGGGGCTTCTGCCCGGCGTAGGCGGGATAGGTCAGGGTCACCTCGGCCTGGAGGATGCGCGGCGGGGGCACCACGTTGACCGCATAGACCTCCGAGGAAGCGTCGCCGAGGCGGACGCGATACTCGAAACTCTGGTAAACTTCCTCGAAGGTGTAGGCGAAGCGGTTGGGGGCATCGGCGGGGGCGAGGCGCAACCGCTCCCACGCGCCGTTCCGGGGCTTGACGTAGAGGGAGCCTTCGCGAGGGACCAGCCCTCCCGCGCGAACCTCCAGGGTCACGTCGCGCCCTTGCTGCACGCTGATGTTCCCGGTTATCGCCTCGATCTTCGTGCGGGTCGGGTAGCCGATGCGGGCCTCGGGGTGGAGGAGGCGATAGGCCAGGACGCGCAGGTGTCCCGACCAGTTGACGCTGATGACAGCGAAGAAAGCCACGACGCAGGCCGCCAGGGTGAAAATGCGGCGCAGTTCACGGTAGGAGACGATCTCGCGGAAGTCTATCGGGCGGGTGTACTCGATGGTCTGGCGGCGGA
Source organism: uncultured Planctomycetota bacterium (assembly GCA_964470215.1). Taxonomy (GTDB): domain Bacteria; phylum Planctomycetota; class PUPC01; order DSUN01; family DSUN01; genus CAYYCI01. The sequence continues at coordinate 6,167 of CAYYCI010000089.1, read as the reverse complement.
CCGCGCGGATGAGCGCCGGAGAGGCATAGCGGGCCGTGGCCGCGTCGTCGCGCAACTGGACGAAACTCACCAGCAGGCTCCGCAACTCCGGATGCCGCCGCTCCACCTTCAGAGCCGTCCGCACGGGGTCGTAGCGCCGCAGGTAGCGCAGGCAGTGGTGCCAGACCACCCAGGCGACCACCGCCGCGTTGATCCCGAGGAGGACCCACCGCCCGTAGCCGGGTATCAGGAAGAGCCAATCCACCACCAGGTCGAGCACCACGAGGGCGATGAGCCACACCACCAGGAAACACAGGCCGCGGGTGTGGTGGAAGTGTTGCTCTTTCTTCCAGGCCCTTCGCAACCTGGCGAGCAGTGCGGCGGTTTCGGCCTCGGCGCTCATTCGATGCTCTCGCCTAGATCAGGTCGTGTTTCCGCCGGAAGAACCACTCCGTGCCAGCACACAACAACACCACGACGAAGACCAGCGGGAGGTCCCACAGGGGCTTCTCGCGGCGGACCACCGCGGTCTTCACCTCGCCGTGGACTTGGTCGGGGAGGTCGGGCAGGTCGCCGATGGCGAAGTACTTCCCGCCCGACAGTTCCGCCATCTTCCGCAGGGTGTCCTCCTGCATGGCGGGTTGGAGTTTCTCCAGGGGGGTCGTTACCACCTCGAGGTCGAGTTGGTTCGAGGCCGCGCGGTCGGCCGGGCCGGTCGTCACCACGTAGTGGCCCTCCTCCCTGGGGGTGAAGTAGCCCTGGTAGAGACCGGGCACGTCGCGAACCGGCTCGAGCCGGACCATTGTGGTCTCGCTCTCGCCCTGGCGCCCGACGTAGATGGTGTAGGACGGCAGGGCGACGGGCTGGTAACTCTCGTCGAGGACGTTTGCGAAAACCTGGATGCGGTCGCCGGTTCGGAAGTTTCGCCGACCGCTCTGGAGTTGGATGCGCTTGTTCTCGCCCAGGAGGCGCGAGAGGGTCAGGAAGCGGATGACCTGTCCCCAGAACCGCGCGTGGTACTTGTCCCCCCGCTTGAAGCGCAGGCGCCAGAGTTGGTCCGTGCCGACGAACATCGCTTTGCCGCGGCCGTAGCGCTGCCAGGCGATGAGCGGATAGGGCTCGCGGCGGCGCGGCGCGTCCGAGAGAGTGGCCAGGACCGTGGCCGCCGGCTTCGCCCCGTCGAGCACCGGCACCTGGTAGAGCGGCCTGACGAGCCGCCAGAGCGCCGCGTTTCGTTCCTGGGGCATCTCGAGGGTCACGACCGTCATCTCGTCGCCCTTCGAGGTTACGACCGGGTGGATGGTCTCGTCGAGTTGCTCCCATCCTGCGGCCTGCAACTTCACGGGCAGCATGTCGGCCACGGGAGTGCCCAGGTAGCCAGCGAGGGCGTTGAACTGGCCCGCCAGGAGTAGGAACGAGCCGCCCCGCTCTCGCACCAACTCCTCCATCCGGGCGAACTGAGCGGGGGTGAAGTAAGTGGCGGGCACATCCCCCAGGACGACCAGGTCGAAGACGAATGCCTCGGAGGCCACGTCGGGGAACCGCTCGAGGTAGCGCTCGGAGGCTCGCGCCAGGTCGCGGTCGCCCTGGGTGAGCAGGAACTTCACCTCGAGGCGATGGTCGCGCAGAAGGACCGCTCGCAGGTAGCGATACTCCCAGCGCGGCTTCCCCTCGACGTAGAGGACCTTTATCTTGTCGGCGATCACGCGGACGGTTCGCTCGGTGCGGTTGTTCTCCGAGGCGACCTCGCCGGGGAGCGGCGAACACTCCAGTTCGACCTTCAGCGAGGTGGCGTCCTCGGGCGGCACGAAGGTCATCTCGCCGAACTGCGGCTCCGCCCCGAGGACCACCTGCTTCCTATCCGCTTCCTGGCCATTGACCCTGAGGGAGACCTCGACGGTGCGATTGCTGTAGCCCTCGGAAGCCACGCGGAAGCGCACGGGAACCTTGTCCCTGGCGAAGACGTTGTCCTGTAGGACGACGCCCTCGAGGCGGACGTCTGGGGGATTCGGCAGGCCGATGCCGACGGGGAAGATGGGGATTCCGCGCTCGCCCATCTGCCGGGCCACCTCGAGGGGCTCGAGGCCCTCGTTCGAGGCGCCGTCGGTCAGGACGACTATGCCCGCGATGGGCTGGCCGCTGTAGCGTGCGACGACATCCTCGATGGCGGAACCGAGGCGGGTGGCCTTTCCCGTGGCGGCGATTCCGCGCAGGGCGGCGGCAAGTTCCTCGCCCTCGCCGCTGGCCGGCTCCACCCTCTCGCCGAACGAGAAGTACCTGATGCGATAGTCCTCGGCCAGGCGCTCGAAGATGTCCAGGTTCGGGTTGTCGAGTATGCCCCTGGCCAGTTCGATGCGGGTGGCTCTGGCGGCCCGGGCGCGGACGTCGGCCGGGAGGGCCACGGCCGCCTGGCCGAAAGGCATCTTGCCCAGGGCCATGGCCGCCTCCTGGACCTCGCGCTCGGACGCACGGGCGTCCGCGATCTTCATACTCTCCGAGGCGTCCACGAGCACCAGGATGCTCCGCCGCAACTTCACGAGCATCTCGACCCCGAAGACCGGCTCGAAGAGCATGATGAGCACGAGGGCGAACAGGACCCCCCTGGCCACCCCGAGGCCGATCCTCTTCCCGCGGGAGACGGATGTCTCGCGCCAGTAGAGCCAGGCCGCGAAGGCCCCCGCCACCAGCAACAGCGGCAGGAGCACCCAGCGAGCCAGCGGGCTACGCAGGAACCACTCCAGGTAGGTCACAGGCCCGACTTGTTCCAGTCCCAGGAGTTTGGTCAGCATGGTTAGCGCTCAGTTGCCGTTTCGGCGCTTGTCCTCTCGCCCAGAAGGCTCTCGCGGGCCGAAGGCAACGCCGCCTGTCCTCGCATGGCGGTCCGCCGCGTGAAGTAGCGGGCGAGGAAAGCCTCGAGGACCAGGAATGCGATTGCCAGGATCAGGAGCGTCCGCCAGAGTTCGTGGCCTACGCGGCCGGCCCGGATGGCCAGGGCGAGGTCTTCGCCCCAGCCGAGGACCCGCAGGGGCAGGCCGCGCAGCGCCGTCGTCAGTTCATGGCCCATCAACGAGCGGACGTCCGACTCCGTCGGCACGACGTTCACCGCGGCCACCAGCGGCGGGATGCCGGCGGCGTAGCGAATCTCGCAGAAGCCCGGCTGTTGGGGGCTGGCGTAACTGACGAAGCGCTGGCCGTCGCGCTCGGCCACCTGGAGAGGAAAATCCTGGCCCGTGGGGTCGCGCACCAACACGTTCGCCTGCACGGCCTCGGGCGGCAGCCGCAGCGTCAATGGTTCCCCGACCGTGAACGACCGCTCGTGTTCCTGACGCAGGAGATAGGTAACCGTCTGGTGGAGCAGGATGGGATAGAGCGGGTTGACGGGCAGGTTGTTCCACTCGCGGTCGGCGCTGCTGGCGAAGAGGACCACGCGGCCGAGCCCGAACGACTTCTCGACCAGGAGGGGGTCGTCGGTGCCGGCGAAGCGGGCAACCACCCGGCTGCCCCGCAGCGGCCCGAGGCGGAAGTAGCGGGCGAAGCGCGCTGCCGCGAACAACTCGCGCGGCACGGCCTCGAGGCCCTGGACTATCGGATGCCCGGTCATGGCAAGTTCCATCCCGACCCCGCCTCTAGCCGTCGGCTCAGCCACGTCGAGCACCCTTGCGGGCAGGAGGCTCTCTCCCCCATAGGCCAGGCGCGCGTTGAAGAGTCGGGGGATTATCTTGTCGCCGAGGAAGACGATGAGGCCCCCACCCTGGCGGACGTAGGTGTGGAGGGCCGCGGCCTGGTCGCGGCGGATGTCGGGCACGTTGGCCAGGATGACCACCTGGTAGTTGGCCAGTCTTTCGGAGCCGAGGGCGAGCCACGGGATGCGCCGCACGGCCAGCATCGGCCCGCTGGCCACCCCCCGACGAGGGGCGAGCGCCGTGGCCAGGTAGTCCGTCTCGCTCTCGTAGGGCCTCTCCGATGGCTCGCCGTCCACACAGAGCACCCGCACCTGCTCGCGCACCAGCGCGACGGCGTGGCGGACGTTGTCGGCGGTCAGGGGGTCGGAGGCGATGCTAGCGGTCAAGCGGGCGTTGCCCGCATGGGTGAACCGTGCGAAGAGCGAGACCGATTGGCTCTGGCCTGGCGGGGCGAGGTCCACGGTCCGCTGGTCCACCGGCAGGCCGTCAATGGCGAGTTTGACGGCGACGCGCTCCTGGGGTCTTCGGCCGAAGTTCTCGAGGCCGACGACGAAGCGGGCCATTGCCCCTCGGTGGAGAGTTCCGCTGGCGAGGGTGAAGTGGGTGATGGCCAGGTTTTCGCAGTTCTCGGAGCCGACGGAGACGAAGTTGAGCCTGGCGAGGTTGGCAATCTCGCGCAGGGTGAGTTTGGCCTTCTCGGAGAGTTCGCCCCAGGTCGTGGCCTGCGCGTCGGTGACCAGGTAGCACTCGCGGACCGGCGCCTTTATCTCGCGCACCAGGCTCTCGGTCTCCTCGAGGCAGACCTCGAGGTTCAGGCGTTCGGGCAGGGGCTTGAGTTCGGCGAGCACCTTCTCGAGGCGGGCCTCGTTGTAGCCGACGTTCCGCAGGAGAATCCTCGGCTGGCTGCCCAGGAGCGCCAGACTAAGGGGGTTGCCCGGCTTGAGAGTGGCGAGAATCTCGCGGACGCGCGCGAGCGCGCGGTCGAAGCGGCTGTTGACCCCCGGGCGGTGGGCCATGCTGAAGGAGGCGTCGAGGGCGATGACGACCCCCGGCTGGGCTTTCAGGCCGAGCATGCGCGCCCCCTCGGGGGGAATCCGAGGCCGAGCCATCGCCAACGCCAGGAAAAGCACCGCCAGGCAGCGAAGCACAAGGACGAGGATGTCCTCGAGGCGGACCTGTCGCGCCCGCACGACCAGTGCGCGACGCAAGAGTTCCATCGCGGCCCAGTCAATCTCGCGGTGGCGGTAGCGGTTGAGCAGGTGGATGGCGATGGGGACGAGCACCCCGAGGGTGCCCCAGACCATCGGGAAGTTCAGGAAGTAGTCGCTTATCCCCATCCTCGCCCCTGCTCAGCGCTCGACCACGTGGGGGTCGAGCAACTCGACCCCACAGGGGAACCGCATCGGGAGAACGAAATCGGCGGCGATGGCCAGGGTGCCCGCTGCCACTTCGGCCTGGACCTCCAGCGGCTCGTCGCCCGGGGAGATGGTCTTCTCGAGGAGGCTCTTGCCCTCGCTGATGATCGTGATGGCGACCTTGCCGGCGGCCCGCTCGACCGGCACGACGGTCGCGCGGAGGCTGCCGCCCCGCGACAGAGCGAACTCCATCCTCGCTTTCGGCTCGAGCCTGAGCGAGCGGATGGCCCGCAGTCGTCCAGGCCAACCAACCGAAGGCCCCGCCTCGGGATAACTGGCGACCGTCGGCAGGACTGGCTCGGCGATCAACGGCTCCGCCTCGACCCTCGAGGGCCTCGTCTCGGCCAGGTGAACAACCCCCCGGGGATGGCGCAGCACCGAGCGGACCAGCCTCTCGGGCAGGACGACCTCGCCCAGGAGGTCGTGGTGGAGGGTGAGGGAGCCATCGCCGGGGACGGCCCGCCCGCGCAGGACGCTGCCATCAATCAGGCTCACCTCGTCGCCCGAGGCAGGGGCCGAGCGCGGGGGCTTGAAGAGATAACGCCTGGTCCCCTCGCGCGAGAGGGTAAGCGCCCCGAGCGGGCTGTCTATGGCCAGGCGATGGCGGTCAATCCAAAGCAATTGTCCGGGAATCGGCTCGCCGCGCTCGCGGTAGAGGGTGTTGGGCTTGTCGCGCGGGCCCGGCGCCGGCACGTTGGGCAAGAAGTCGAGCGCCGCCACCGCCCCGAGGCCCAGTTCGCGCTCCCCGAAGGCCATCGAGCGGACTTTGAGTTTCCCGCCGGCGAGGGACATCAGCTCCACTCGCCACATCTGGCCGTCGGCCAGGCGGACGACCTCCGGCGCCCAGATCGAGCGGACGCCCTTCTCTTGCATCAGAGAGATGACCGCGTCCCAGCGGATGTTCCTGCCCGCGACAACCACCCCGTCCTTATTGAGGTGGATGTTTCCTTCGAGGTGTCCGGCTATCGCCCGGAGCAGCCCTTGCCGGCCCGGTGGCACAGGCTTTCCAGCCTGTGTGGCGCTAACCCCTCTCAGGCCCGCAACCACAGCCTGGAAAGGCTCTGCCACCAGGCCCAGGAAACCACCCTGC
>CAYYCI010000088.1:0-10226 GCA_964470215.1 uncultured Planctomycetota bacterium | reverse complement strand
GGTGGCAGAGGCTTTCCAGCCCATAATCCCGGTGGCACAGGCTTTCCAGCCTGTGTTCGGACGCGGGGCGGGACGCCCCGCCTACAGGGGGCACGACGTGTCGTGCCCCTACAACCCCTCGTCCCTCCAACCTATCGGGTTCCTATTGGTGGCACAGGCTTTCCAGCCTGTGCTCTTCGCGGGCCAGGGAGAGGCGGTCAGGGGGCCGGCCGGGCGATGTCGTAGCACCAGAGGGTGTCGTGGTAGCGGAGGTAGAGTCGGCGGTTGCAGATGACGGGGTGAGCCCAGGCGTCGCGTCGGCGCCCGTCGGTGAGGCGGAACTTGCCCCTGAACTCGAAGCCGTCCTCGGTCGGCTTCACGAGGGCCATCACCCCGCGCTGGCTCAGGCAGTAGAGCAGGCCCTCGGCCCAGATGACCGAGCCCATGTCCAGGGCGTCGGTGCGGTAGAGCACGCGGCCCGTCCGGGCGTCCACACACCCCCAGCCTCTCTGTCCGCGGTACCAGGAGCCGAAAAGGCGGTCGCCGACGACCACGACCCCGCCGTGGCAGGTGTCGAGCGGCGTGCGCCAGAGTTCCTCGGAGGCGACCTGGCCATCGCGGACGAGGATGCGGAACATCTTCCCGCCGTGGCCGTCGGGGCCGGTGGCGAACACCGCGTCGCGCCAGAGGGCGGGGGTGACCGCCAGAACCTCCCAGCGGGTGGGCATGGGCTGTGTCCAGTAGAGTTCGCCCGTGTCGGCGTCCACGCAATAGAGTTGCTCGGAGGCGCAGCCGATGACGAGGTGCTTTCCCGCGAGTTCGACGAGGATTGGCGAGGCGTAACTTGCGCGCGCCGTCTCGGGGCGGGGCTTCGGCAGCGGCCCGCGTCCGAAGGCGTGGGTGCGCTGGTAGCGCAGCGGCGGGCCGGCCCAGGCGGTGGTCCCTGTGCGCTTGTCGAGTGCGGCGACGAGCGCCTTGTCGCCGCCCGGGGTGACGATGACCTTGTTGCCGTAGAGGAGCGGCGCCTCGCTCAGGCCCCAGAAGATCACCTTGCCGGCGAACCGCTCGAGGATGTTGACCGCCCAGATTTCCTTCCCTGTCGAGGCATCGAGGCAGGCCAGGCGCCCGTGGGCGTTCAGGTGATAGAGCCGCCGCTGGTCGAAGACGCAAGATGCTCTTGCGCCGCGGTAACTGCGATTCCAGGCGAGACCGTTCTTCGCCTGCCACCTGACCTTGCCACCGAGGTCGAGGGCGAAGATGCGCAACGCGTTGCCAACGTCGCCCGTGATGTAGATGGTCTCCCCGACCACGATGGGGGAGGAGTAGCCGCGGCCGAGTCCGGTCGTTTTCCATATGAGCCGCGGCCCGTCCTGGGGCCACCGTTCCAGGAGGCCGGTTTCGTCGCAGATGCCATCGCGGCGGGGGCCGCGCCACTGGGGCCAGCCATCTTCCTGGGAGGGCACGAGGCGCGCCCGGCCGCGCGCCAGGCCACAAAGAACCAGACCGAGCAAGAAAACCCGAAACGCTCCGCGCACCGGCGTCCCTTTCCAGTGTGATCTTGCCGGAACCTGCCCGAGGGGGCAAGCGGGCTGGTCGCCATGGTCGCATGTTTGACAGGTGGCGCGCGCCGCGCTAAACTACCGCCGAACCGGGCAAGGGCTGGTCGAACAAGGAGGACGAGGCAATGATGACGAGCGTGGCCGACATCACTCTGAAGGACTGTTGCATTCGGAGCCTGCGCCACATCACCGAGCGCTTGCTCCGCGGCGGCCTCGCGCGTCCGAGGCTTGCCAGACCGTCCTTGACGAAAATCCTCAGCACAAACCCCACGGAAGTCCGAAACGTCAGTTTGGCCGATTGGCGCGAACTGGCGCGCGTGGCCGGCGAGGTTAGCGACGAGGCCAGGAGCGACTGCCACCGCGAGGCGCGCCTCGAGGTCCTTCGCCACGGTGGAGCCGTCGGCCCATTCTGGCGGTCCCTCGCCGATTGCTTCCGTTGATTGACTGGCCGCCGGCGGGGCGAAGATCGCTGGGCCAGGAAGCAGCCTTGAGCGATGACCGGTGCTTCCATCGCCGCTGCGGGGAGATGGCCGCAACTGCGCGTCGGTGGCTCCGGACGGGTTGAATGCCAGCGACGGTGTCTTTCCCACTCGCGGTCGCCCTCTCCTACCTTCTCGGCTCGGTGCCTTTCGGGCTGGTTGCCGGCCTCGTGCTCAAGAGGATTGACATCCGCCAGCACGGCAGCCGGAACATCGGGGCGACGAATGCCATGCGGGTGCTCGGGCGCCCCATCGGGATCGGCGTCCACGTCCTCGACATCGGCAAGGGGTTCGTTCCTGCCTTTTGCTTCCCGCGGCTCTTCTTGCCGGCGGGTCACTCTCTCGCGCCGGCGCTCGGCATCGCCTGTGGGCTGGCGGCAATCGTCGGCCACGTCTTCCCCATCTACCTTCGCTTCCGCGGCGGCAAGGGAATGGCCACCAGCCTGGGCGTCTTCCTGGGGCTGGCGTGGCTGCCGACGCTCGTGGCGATGGCGCTCTGGGCGGTGGTGCGGCAGGCCACGCGGTATGTGTCCGTTGCCTCGATGACCGCTATCGCGGCCATCCCACTCGGGATGGCGTTTCTGCCCGATCCGCTCGCGGGCGGGGCCAGGACGTGGTGCCGCGCGGAACTGGTGGTTTTCGGCGCGGCGGTTGCCGCCCTTGTCATCGCGCGCCACAGGGCCAACATCGGCCGCCTGTTGCGGGGGGCGGAACACAAGATCGGAGAGAGAGCCGGCCCGGAGGTGAACAGTTGAGCGATGGATGGCACAGGGTGGCGGTGGTCGGCGACGGGGGCTGGGGCACGGCGCTCGCCCGCCTCTTGGCCCTGAAGGGCTGCGAGGTGGTCATGTGGGGCGCGTTCCCCGACTACACGGCCGCCATGCGCCAGGCCGGCGAGAACTTCAAGTTCCTCCCGGGCATCCCGCTCCCCGACGGCCTGCGCCTGACGAACGACGGAGCCGAGGCCCTCGCGGGAGCGGACGTCATCGTCGCCGCGGTGCCCACGCAGTTCCTGCGGCGCGTCCTGCGCCCCCTGGCGGCTTGCTACCGCCGCTCCACCCCGGTGGTGAGCGTGGCCAAGGGGATCGAGCGGCGGACCTTGATGCGGCCGACCCAGATAGTCCGCGATGTGTGGGGGCGGGTGCCGATCGTGGCCCTCTCCGGGCCGAGTCACGCCGAGGAAGTCGCTCGCGGCCTTCCAACGACCGTGGCGGTTGCGAGCCGCCGACGCGGGCTGGCCGAGAAGGCCCAGCGCCTTTTCATGACCGAGCGCTTGCGGGTCTACACCAACCCCGACATAGTCGGGCTGGAAGTGGGTGGCGCGGTCAAGAACGTCATCGCCATCGCGGCGGGCATCTGCGACGGGCTGGGGCTTGGCGACAACGCCAAGGCCGCGCTCCTGACCCGCGGCCTGGCCGAGATGAGGCGCCTGGGGGTCGCACTGGGCGCGAGGCGCCAGACTTTCGCCGGGCTGGCCGGCATCGGCGACCTGATAACCACCTGCATGAGCCCCTACGGGCGGAACCGAGCCGTCGGCATCCAGATCGGCCGGGGACGCTCCCTCCGGGAGGTTCTCGCCGACATGGAGCAGGTTGCCGAAGGGGTCGAGACCACCCGCTCGGTCCGCACCCTGGCCCGCCGCCACGGCGTCGAGATGCCGATAACCGAACAGTGCTACCGTGTGCTCTATCGGGGGAAGGACCCGCGCCGTGCCGTGGACGACCTGATGCGTCGCGCGGCCAGGGACGAGGCCGGCTGAGGGCTCAAATCCAGAACGGTTTGTGCAGCGCGGGTTTCCTATGCAGGCGAGAAGCGTGCCAAGGCCCGCGCGGCGGCCCCGGCGATCCACCTCGCCGCCTTTCCCGGATAGCGCGAGGACATCCGTGCCTACAACCGTGGGGCAGCCGCGCGAAGACGGCGTGGCCGCCTCGGTGGCCTAGTCCAGGATGGTGTCGTCGTGGGAGTAGGGCGGGGCGCAGCAACACAGGAAGACCAACGGCTCCTCGCCGATGTTGGCGATCGTGTGGCGCGTCCCGGGAGGGATGAGGATCGCGTCCAGCGGGCCGACCTCGCGGGCCTCCTCGCCGAGAACCATCCGGCCGCGACCGGAGAGGATGTAGTAGATCTCCTCGGTGCGAGGGTGTCGGTGTGGCTCTGTGGCCCGGCCGGGCAACACGGTGGCCTCGGCGAGGCTCTGGTTGGAGGCCGAGGAATTCGTCCTGTCGAGAAGCGAGCGAATCGTCGAGGCGTCCTTGGTGGTGAATGGCTTGCTATGGTTGCGGTTGACCACTTCCATCGCGTTCCCCTCACTTGCCCGAGTGCTCGGCCACGAGCCCGTCAACGAACTCGCGCGGGTAGGCGACGGTGCGGTACAGGGCCATGCGCCGGCCGTTCTGGTAGAAATCGGGACACAGAAACTCCCAGACGGTCTCGCCCTCGGGGGTGACCTCGAAGGTGCGGCCTGGGTCCGATTCGGCTATCAGGGTGTTGCCGTTGGGCAGCCTCTGGTTCGAGCCGCGGGCCGGGGAGTAGAAACTCTCCGGCGGCTCGCCCTCGAACTCCCAGACGATCTCGCCCGTCAGGGGGTCGAGCTCGAGGACGCGGGTGTAGCCGCGGATGCGGACGGCGACATTGTGGCCATTGTCGTAGACGAGGAGGCGGCCGCTTGGGAGCATCGTCGGCATGTGTGGGCCGAGGAGTTCGCCCGGCCCCCATGCCCAGACCACCTCGCCGCTACCCCGCTCGATCACCCCGATGGTGTCTATGTGGCGCCCACAGAACAGGAGGTTGCCGGGAGCGAAGCGCTCGTCGCGGCGGGCCGTCGGAGTGTCGGGCAGGACCTCGATGGTGTTGATGTGGGGCCAGTCGTTGAAGTGGTCGGAAGGCGGGATTTGGAGCGGGACGATTCGGGCGATCTCCTCGGCGTGGTCCTCGACCCGCCACTCCCAGGCCACTTCGTTGCCGGGGGTCAACTCGACCAGGCGGTCGAGGTCTAGTTCGCGGCCGGGGACCCACGGATTAGGCAGCCGCTCGCGCGAGACGACCAGGGTGTTCCCGCCGGGTAGGCGGGCGAAGTCGTGGTGAGCGCGCAGTTCCGCCTTCCACACCAGCCGACCTTCCCAGTCCAACTCCAGGATCATCACGTCCTTGACGATGGCGATCAGGTGGCCGTCGGGTTGGAGTTCCGCGTAGTGCCAACTGTGGCCCTGAGGATACGCCCAGGAATGGACCACGCGCCCGTCGAGGTCAATGATGTGGGCGCTCTCGGTCCCTCGGCTCGAGTAGAGGCGGTAGGACGGGTCGCACTTTTCCCTCTTTAGGACTGTCACGCCACCTCGCGGCTCTTCCACGCTCTTGCCTCCTGGGGTTGGGTCGCGGGCCGTCCGTTTGGGCGAAGAAGATAGCACATCTGTGGGGAAATCCGAAATGACGATGCGCTGGGACCGGCTAGGCTTTGGCACGCTCTTGTGCACCGTGGATTTCCAATGCAAGCGATTGCGGTGCAAAAAGCGTGCTAGAGCCCAGCCCCTTGAGCGCTGGCTTCGGGCTTCCGTCATAGCGTCGGACCTCCCCGGGACAGCAGGAGGAGGCCTGAACCTGCAAGCGCGCCTCGGCCGGCTTGTCGCCTTGACATTGCGAGCGCCCGGATCGTAGAATCCCGACAGGGTTATTGCGGGGGAGAGACCGCGAGGGCAGAAGGTGGCGCGCACAGTCAAGTGCCCACACTGCGGACACCTCCTGAAGGCCGGTCCCGAGGTGGCCGGGAAGCGGGTGCAGTGTGCTGCCTGCCACAAGCCATTTCTTGCCCCGCGAGCACTGGCCGAGGCGCGCCCACCACGGTCACCAGGCGCATCGCCCGAGAAGGTCTGGCACCTGCACGTAGGTGGGAAGGACGTCGGGCCGCTTTCGGCCGAGGAGGTCGTCGAGCGCATCCGTTCGGCAGAAGCCAGGAGCCAGACCCTGGCATGGCGTCAGGGCATGGCCGAATGGCAGGACCTGGGGGCCATCGCCGAGTTTCGCGCGGCGTTCGACGTTCCGCCACCGGTCCGCCGCACCTCACCCCGCGCGGCCGAGCACAAGGAACACCCGCGCCGATACGTCCCCGGCGCTCGGCGCCGCCGCGACGTGGTGTTCGGGGTGTGCATCGCGGGTGGTCTGACCGTGGTGCTCGTCGTGGTTGCTCTGGTGGCCATCTACCACAGGCCGGAGCCGCAGCCCCCGAAGAAGACGACCAAGCAGGTGATCCTGACGACTGCGGGCGAGATCAAACCCGCGCCCGCCACCCCCACGCCCGTCGAGCGCCCGAAAGCGCCGACCACGCGGCGAGTGCGGGTGGTCAAGAAAGAGATAAGCAACGAGGCGCTGCTGGCACGGGCGGTGGCCGACCTCCAGAAGCGGTTCGCCGAGGCCATCGGGGCCCACAAGCGGGGCGACCTGAAGCCCATCCAGTACCTGGCCATCGCCTGCACCCGCCACGCCGACAAACTCGCCGAGCGCGACTGGGGCAACTACGCCCCCCAGGTCAACACCCTCGTCGAGCGCCTTCGGGAGACCGCCAGCGGAATCGCCGAATGGCAGAAGGAATGGGCCGAGCGGTGGGAACTCGGCAAGAACCTCCCCGACAAGGTCCGCGCCGAAACCCTCGAACTGAACAACTTCCAGTGGCTCGCCCGCTTCCAGTCCCACGTCAACGACCAGGTCCAGCGCCTCCGCGAGAAGGGCCTTCAGTTCTAGCGCCACTGGCAGAGCGCACCGCGGGGTTCGACCAACCGATCCAGGCGCTGGCAAGCGGGGCGAAAGAAGACTCCAACGGCACCAGGACTGGCTCAATGAGAACTGCTGCTAAGAACTTGTCTGTGCTAATCGTTCTCGCGACCGCTGTGGCCGAGGCGGCGGCCGATTCGCCCGAAGACCTCGCACGCCGCATCCTGTCCGAATCGGGCGTCCACGGCGGGCTGGTCGTCCACCTCGGCTGCGGCGACGGCAGGCTGACGGCGGCTCTTTGCCGCGGGGCGGGCTTCCTCGTCCACGGCCTCGAGGCCGACGAGGCAAAGGTCAGCCAGGCGCGCAAGTTCCTCGTCTCGCGTGGCCTCTATGGCCAGGCGACCGTCGAGAGGTGGAACGCCGACTTCTTGCCCCACGCAGAAAACCTGGCCAGGCTCGTGGTTGCACAAGCGCCCGCGCCCATGGACGAGGTGATGAGGGTGCTGGCCCCAGGGGGCGTGGCCTGTGTCGAGAAAGGCGGGCGCTGGACCCTCACGCGAAAGCCCTGGCCCGATGACATTGACGACTGGACGCATTACCTCCACGACGCGAGCAACAACGCCGTAGCCCACGACGGTCGCGTCGGCCCCCCGCGCCACATCCAGTGGGTCGCCGGTCCGCTCTACGCCCGGAGCCACGAGATCGACTCCAGCGTCAGTGCCCTAGTGTCGGCTGGCGGCCGGCTCTTCTACATCTTCGACGAGGGGCTCACCGGGATCACCGACGAGCGATTGCCGTCGCGATGGGCGTTGATCGCGCGCGACGCCTTCAGCGGTGTCCTCCTGTGGAAGCGAAAGATCGAGCAATGGGGATGGCGCCAGTGGAAGCGCGATCTCCTGAAAGGCAAGGACTGGACTAAACTCCGCGACCAGCGCATCCGCACCCCACTGACCGTGGCCAGGCGCCTGGTCGCAGCAGGCGACCGGGTCTTTGTCACGTTGGGCTTCAAGGCTCCTGTCTCGGTCCTCGATGCCGCCTCGGGAAAGACCATCAGGACCCTGGCGGGAACCAGGGGCGCCGACGAGTTGCTCTTCGCCGATGGCCTGCTGGTCGCTTGCGTGAGAGGGCAGGGCGAAGCCGTCCTCGCAGCCGAACCCGATAGCGGGCGCGTGCGCTGGAGGAAGAGCGTCGCCAGGGTCCTCCCCCTGTCGCTGGCCGCTAACCGCGGGCGCGTGTTCTTCGGCGACTACTCGGGCATCGTCTGCCTCGACCTGAACTCGGGCGAGCGGCTCTGGCGCACCCCGCTGAAGGGCGCCGGCGGGAGTCGCTGGAACACGGCGTGCACCCTGGTGGGCCACGATGGCGTCGTGCTCTTCTTGTCGGGCGCGGGCCTGGTGGCGCTCTCCGCCCAGGACGGTAAGGAACTGTGGCGAGCGCGGGGAAACAGGGGAGCCGGGGTGGCCAATCCCCCCGACCTCTTCGTCGCCGGCGGCCTCGTGTGGTTCGGCAGGAGGCTCGTCGGCCTCGACCTCCGCACCGGGAAGCCGAAACGCACCATCCAACTCCACAACGCCATCAGTCCCGGCCACCACTTCCGATGCTATCGCAGCAAGGCGACGGACAGGTATCTCCTCTGGCCGAAGCGCGGGGTGGAGTTCCTGAGCCTTTCCGACGAGAGGCACATGCGCCACGACTGGCTCCGCGCCCCGTGTCGCCTGGGCATGATGCCCTGCAACGGCCTGCTCTACGTGGCGCCCCATCAATGCTTCTGTTATCCCGCGGCCAAACTGGGCGGGTTCAATGCCCTGGCAGCCCATCGGACCACTCCACCCGCCGCCCGGAGCGCTCGGCGGCTCGAGCGCGGGCCGGCCTTCGAGGCCATCGAGCCGGCCCAGCCCGGGCCGGAAGACTGGCCGTCGTTCCGCCACGACCCCCGACGCAGCGGCTCGGCGTCCACAGCCCTCTCAGAGAGGCTCGCGCCTGCTTGGAAACTGACCATCGGCGGCCGACTCACCCAGCCCGCGGTCGCCAACGGCCGGCTCCTCGTGGCGCAACGCGAAGCCGGAATCCTCCGCTGCCTCGAGGCCGCCAGCGGCAAGGAACTGTGGACCTTCGTGGCCGGCGGCAGGATTGATTCACCCCCCACGGCCCACGAGGGCCGCATCCTCTTCGGCTCGGGCGATGGATGGGTCTATTGCCTTCGCGCCGGCGACGGGGAGTTGGCCTGGCGCTTCCGCGCCGCGCCCGAGGTTCGCCGCGTCGTGGCCTTCGAGAGGCTCGAGTCGGCCTGGCCGGTCAACGGCAGCGTGTTGGTCCAGAGCGGCGTGGCCTACGTGGCGGCTGGGCGGTCGAGTTATCTGGATGGCGGAATCCACCTGTGCGCCCTCGACCCCGCGACGGGCAAGTTGCTGCACCATGCCGTGGTCGAAGGCCCGTGGCCGGACATTCGCAAGGACATCGGGCGGCCATTCGACATGGAAGGCGCTCGCAGCGAGGTCCTCGTCGGCGACGGCAAAATGGTCTACATGCGCCAGGTGACGTTCGACGAGAACCTGGTTCGGCGGCCATCCGCGCGGGTGACCAAAATGGGCGACAGGATGGTCGGCCTGCACATTTTCTCCTCCTCCTCGCTGCTCGACGACTCGCGCTGGAACCGCACCTTCTGGATGCACACCCGCCGCTGGCCGGGTTACTACATCGCCAACCTCGCGCCAAAGACCGGCCAACTCCTCGTCTTCGACGAGACGACCACCTACGGGGTCAAGGACTACACCCGCCGCAACGTCCACAGCCCCATGTTTTTCCCGGCCACCGATGGCTACCTGCTCTTCGCCGACGCCAACGACAACGAGCCCGTGCTCACCGAGAAGGCCAGGAACCGCGACAAGGGGATCGGCTTCACCCGCTCGCAGCCGCCAAAGTGGGAGGCGCGCGTCGCCGTCAGGGTGAACGCGATGGTCGTGGCGAGGGACAAGTTGGTTGTGGCCGGGCCGCCCGACGTCCTCGACCCCGAGGACCCGCTCGCGGCCTTCCAGGGGCGCAAGGGCGGGGTTCTCCAGGTCCGCTCGGCCGCCGACGGGAAAAAGCTCTCGGAACTCCGATTGGCCTCCCCCCCAGTTTTCGACGGGATGATCGCGGCCGGCGGGAGGCTCTACCTCGCCTGCGCCGACGGCACCATCCTGTGCCTGGAGGGGATGTAGGCCAGGCGTCCCGCCCACAGGAAGTTTCCACGAAGGGACACGAAGGGGCACGAAGACCCTTGGTCGAATTCAGTTGTCGGTTTCTGGTTACGGGATGAGGGGGGTGGTCAGCGGGGTTGGATTGGTGGTGGCGCGTGGCATGTAGGCGGGGCGTCTCGCCCCGCGTCGAGCACAGGCTGGAAAGCCTGTGCCACCGAACCTTCGAGTAGCCGGGCAGCGAATGAGTTGTCGGTTTCTGGTTACGGGATGGGGGGGGTGGTCAGCGGGGTTGGATTGGTGGTGGCGCGTGGCATGTAGGCGGGGCG
>CAYYCI010000087.1:0-10229 GCA_964470215.1 uncultured Planctomycetota bacterium | reverse complement strand
ATGGCGGGCAGGAACTTCGTGGCGTAGGCCCGCAGGTGGGGATGGCCGATGAGGTTCACCCCGCGCTTGGCCAGGGCGAACATGGTCGTGACGAACATGTAGTCCTTGCCCTGCCCCTCGTAGGGGCATCCCGAGGGGTACCAGCCGTAGGTGATGAAGTTGTGGTATGCCCTCACCCAGCCCTTGTAGTAGCCCTCGTTGAAGCCCGGCTCGCCCTCGATGGCAAGGAGGGTGAGCGGAAGGAAACTGTCGAGAGTGCACCAGTTGCTAGTCGTGGCTTCGGGCGCGAGGTAGGCCCCGTAGTGGGCCTTGTGGCGCGAGACCGCCGCGATGACCGACCGGACCGCCTCGCGTTGCTCGGGGGTCATGAAGTCGAAGGCGAAGTCGTAGCAAAAGCCCATGTTGTAGGCGCCGATGACGCCCACGTGGCTGTCGGGCTCGATCTCGTCCTTGACCGCATTGGCGATGTTGACGATGGCCTTTGCGAGTTCGGCCCCTGCCTGGCGGTCGTCCTCGATCCAGCAGCGGAACGCCTCGATGGCCATGCAGCCCAGGACGTAGTCGTTCATCGAGGGCTCGTAGCCCGTGAGGTCGCCGGCGAGGATGCGCTTGTATTGCTCCGCAGTTCTGGCGAAACCGCTGCGGTGGTAGGCCGCGAGCATCTCGCCGGCCTCGTTTTTCGGACACCGGTCCTTCGAGGCGATGCGCCCCTTGAGGATGTCGCACCAGCCGACCAGCATGACCCACATCCGCTTGCCATAGGGTGTGTCCCGGTAGAGGCGGCGGAGCGGTTCGCGGTCGGCCGGGCTGACCAGGACTCGCGGATGAACGCCCGGGGGCGGCACGGGCGTCATCGGCCTCATCCCTGTCGTGTCGTAGGTGACCTTCAGCGGCCCGAGATCGTCGGGCCGCAGCGCACTGTATGGGATCACCCGCCCACACTTGGCGATCGAATCGCCCGCCTTGAGGTTCGCGTAGCGGCCGGCCGCCTGGCAACTCAATAGCGGGATCAAGACCAGAGAGGCGATCAGCGTCGTTCGCATGGGGACCATAGAGTTACTCCTGACGCTGTGAACCCTCGCTCCTGGCAATCTTAGCCAGACGACGGCATGGTGCAACCCGCCTCTTCGAGGCGGGCTGCCTCGGCCCGCGCTCGATGGAAGCGGACGTGAGCTTTTTCCCGAGCGGAAAGCGACTCCCGTCCTCGCTCTTGGGGCCTGCGAGGTGTTTGACCTGCGCTGGCCCAGCGGGTAGATTGTCTTTGTTCCATCGGTTAGGGGCAGGAGGACGCGATGCTTCAGGTTGATCTGAGCGGGAAAAAGGCTCTGGTGACCGGCTCGAGCACGGGGATTGGCCGCGCGATCGCTCTGGCATTCGCTCGCAACGGAGCCGACGTGGCGGTGAACTATCTGTCGAGCAAAGAGGCCGCCGAGGAGGTCGGGCAGCAGATCGAGGGCCTCGGGCGGAGGTGCGTAGTCGTCCAGGCCGACGTCTCGCGCAAGGACGAGGTCCACCGCCTCTTCGCCGAAGTCGAGGCCGCATTCGGCCCCACCCTCGACATCCTGGTCAACAACGCCGGCTCGCTCATCCGCCGCGAACTCGTCGCGGAGATGAGCGAGGAGACCTTCGACCGCGTGGTCGCCGTCAACTTCAAGAGCGTGTTCCTCTGTTCCCAGGCCGCGATTCCCCGCTTGCCCGACGGCACCGGGCGCGTCGTCAATATCTCGAGCATCGCGGCGCGAAACGGCGGAGGCCCGGGAGCCAGCGCGTACGCCAGTTCGAAGGCCGCAGTGAGTTGTTTCACAAAGGGCCTCGCCAAGGAACTCGCCCCGCGCGGCATCACTGTGAATGCCATCGCCCCGGGAGTCATCGCCACCCCCTTCCACGAGCGCTTCTCGACCCCTGAGATAATGGAGCGCTTCCGCCAGAACACCCCGCTCGCGCGCAACGGGGTGGCCGAGGACATCGTCGGCGCGGCCCTCTACCTGGTCTCGCCGGAGGCCAGTTTCACCACAGGGGAGACAATCGAGGTCAACGGCGGGATGCTGATGGACTGAACGGGCCTAGAACTGCCCGCCCTTTTGTTCCTTGCCCCTCTCGGGTTTGCGAAGTTTCTGCTCCTTGAGTTTGCGGAGTTTCTCGCGCTCGGCACGCTCCATTTCAATCCGTTGTTCCGCCTGCTGGAGTTGCTCAGCCAGGTGCACGCGCAGGACGTGGGCCAGCATGCGCCGCAGGTCCGGCTCAATGAGGTCATCGTAGAGATACAGTTCCACCATTCCCAGTTTCCCGACCCGCACCTGGAACTTGCCGAGCAATCGTCCCTGGCCCGCACGCTTGTCCTTCGGCGGTGCGACGAGCACCGCACCATCCTCCACCCGCATCTCGCCCCCAGCCAGCCGGGCGATCCACGAGAGCGCGTTGCCCCCCGACATATCCTTCACCCGCAGCGTGATCGGCGTGCCAGGGTCGAGTGCCGGGTCGAGCACTATGTTCACCCTCAGACTCTCCCCGAGGAAGGTCAGGACATCCCGCAGCGGTGTCTCGACGAAATCGAAGCTCAGTTTCTTGTTCAATGCCGCCTTGGTCCGCGCGGTCTCAGGAGCAGCCACGGGCTTCGGGAGTAGCGGCTTCGGCCTCAGAACCTGCTTCGGCCCCTCGCCGCCCCACACCCAACAACACACAACCAAAACCACGAGCGCCGCGAACCATCCGCCACGACTCATCGCATCGTCTCCTCCATCACGCCCCAGCCGCTTTCTTAGCGCGACCTACTTGAGTTGTCAAGGGCTTGGCTGGCCTCGTGGTGGCCCTCCATTCCTGGTGCGTGCCTCGACCCGCTGCGCGCCAGTGCCGACGCGAAGCGGGATTCCGCGGGGCGACCACCTGCCCCTCACCGCATCTTGCGACACAGATACATCACGTGGCATAGCGGGCGCCCGCGGTGGAGCGGGACGAATTCCCAACTCAACCCGAGTCGCCGGAAAATCTCACCGAACTCCTCCCGGGAACGAAAGTACACCCGCCCGGGATAGAACACCAGGTCCACTGGACGCGTGCAAAGGAACTTCCACACGGGCCGCTTCGCTATCTCCTTGACCACCAGCAACCCGCCCGGCGGCAGGCGCTCGCAACATCGCCGCAACAACTCCTCGCCCTCCTCGAACGACCTCAGGTGGTGAAGAACGTCGGCCACGACTATCGTCTCACACTCGACCGGCTCCGCCTCGAAGAGATTCCCGCAGCGGAACTCGGCATTCGGTAGGCCAATCGAGCGCGCCACCTCGATGCGATACGCATTCTGGTCGAAGCCGATCACCCGCCGCTTCGGGCTCCGCAGGGCCATGTAGTTGGCGAGAACCCCGTGGCCGCAGCCGAGGTCAACGATCGTGCCCTCGGGCGGGATGTGGGCCTCGATGCCCGGGACGTTCGAGTGCCAGTAGCGGAGCCAGCAGAAGACGGTTGTCCAGCCCCTGCCGGCGTAGAGGCGCAGGAGCTGCCGGCGGGCCTCGGCACGCGGCAACAGCCCGGCCCGCTGGTTGCTAATCTCTGGCCCGCAATTCTCCATAGCGGCCCGCCTTCAGGTCGCGCCTGATTCCAAGAAGGGCGCGCAGGGAGCGAAGCCCGTCGCGCAGCGGCCGAACCTTCGAGGTTTCCTGGACGTGGCTCCACCTCACGGCCACCTCGGCTATCCTGTAGCCCAGCCGCTCGGCCAGGACGAGAACCTCGGCGTCGAAACTCCAGTCGTCGCGCCGCTGGAGCGAGAAGAGGCGCTCGGCTGCCTCGGCCTTGAACGCCTTGAACCCGCAGTTGAAGTCGCTCACCCGGCTGCCCAGCAGCCAGCCGGCCAGCGCGATGTAGAACTCGCCCAGGACGTGGCGATGGAGCGGGGGCTTGCCCTCGATCAGGGCATTCGGCCCGCGGCGAACACCTATCGCTATGTCCGCACCGGCCGCTAGCGCCGGTGCGAGACGCTCGTACTCCTCGATCGGAGTCGAGAAATCGGCGTCGAGGAAAAGCCGCACCTCTCCGCTGGCCTCGAGCATCCCGCGACGCACCGCGAAGCCCTTCCCGCGGTTGGGCGAGTGGTCGAGAAGGCGGACACGCCCCTGACCGCCCGCCAACTCACGCTCGATGGAAAGCGTCCCATCCGTGCTGCCATCGTCAACGAGCAGCAACTCCCAGTCCAGTCCCTTCCTCTCGAGCCACCTCACACAGGCGGCGAAGGTCCTGCGTATGTTCGGCGCCTCGTTGTAGGTGGGAATGATCACCGAGAGGTCGGTCATCGTCGTCTCGCAAAAAGGTGTGTCGCAGCCCGGGAAGCGAGCATGATCAGGTATGGCTCGAGAGGCAGGCGGTACCGAGTGACCGCCATGAAGACCATGTGGAGCATGGTGTAGTAGGCGAAGAGAAGATAGAAGAGCGAGAGCGGCCTCCATTGTCGCCCGCTCACCACGACGCCGACCACCGCCAGGACGAGAATGGGGAGGAAAGTGACCCCCGCCAATGCGGCCTTCCACTTCCCGACTGCTGCCTCGGAGGCGTGTGGCCACGGACGCCAGAAGCGAACGAACTTCACCCCGAGGAGGCGCAGGAAATTACCCGGTGCCGCCTTCACCTCGGCCCAGCCCAGGCGGTAGAACTTCCTGTCAATCTCCGCCTCGCTCAGGCCCTCGAACTCGCCCCGCGCTGGGCGGTAGTCCACGTGGCCGCCGCCATCGGCCCCCCTGCGGTTGCACACCCAGAAGGTCAGCCCGCCCTCGGTCGTCGCCGGGATGAATCGCCCGTGGACCGTCCAGTTGCGAACCCACCACGGCGACATCACGACCACGAGCCCAACCCCCACCAGCGCGGCCTCCGCCAGCGACCGCCACCTCGGCCGCATCAACACAACCCACAGGCACGCCAGCGGCGGGAAGGCCAGCAGCGCCGACCGACACAGCGCCGCCACTCCCATCAGGCCGCCCGCCACAGCCCACCGCCACCAGCCGCCCGCATCGAGGCCCGCGACCAAAACCCAGAGCGAAAGCGCCAGCAGGAAGATATACGGATTCTCCGTCACGATGGCGCCGGAGTAATAAACCAGTTTCGGATAGAAAGCCATCAGGACGCCGGTCAGGAGCGAGACGGTAGGATTGAAGACCCGCCGCGCAATCCTCATCACCACCACACACGTCCCCGCGCTCAGAATGGCCATCAACACCCGCGCCGCCCACCACCGATGGCCCACCACGCCGTAGAGGCCCGCCAGCAACACCGGCAAGAGCGGCGGCCGGAAACTGCGAACGACCAGCGCCTGGCTGGGGTCGAGGAAAAGCCCCTGGTAGTCCCACTTCCACAGAACCTCGCCCTTCAAGAGGTTGGTGGCCAGAACGTCGTAACTCAGGGCATCCGGGCCGAAGAGCGCTCCGCCCCGCAACTGCACCATCCCCACCCAACCGAGCCTGACGGCGAGGGCCACCGCGAAGACGATCAGCCCCGCGTGGCGCTCAGCCGCCGACCACTTCGCGCGAAGCGCGCTCGACACACTCAACAAATCGCTCCCAATCGAAGTTGGCCTCGGCGTAGGCTCGGCACCTGGCCTCCAGGTCCGGCTCCTGGCGCAGTTCGTCGAGGAAGCGCTCCATCCCCGCCGCGAGGCACTCCGGCGTGGCCTCGGGGACGATTAGCCGCTCGTCGAGGCCGCGGAGCAACTCCGGCGTGGCGCCCACCGCTGTGCCCAGGACCGGTCGCCCACAGGCAAGCGCCTCGGCGCTCACAAGCCCGAAACCCTCGAGGGCACGCGTCGGCATCACCACGCAGTCGGCCGCCCGATAATAAACCCTCAGGTCCTCCTCGGCAACGTAGCCGACGAGACGAACGACTTCATCCAGGCCGAGAGCCTCGATGGTGTGTCTCAACTGGTCTTCCAGCGAGCCCCGACCTGCGATGATGACCACGAACTCCCGACCACGACGCCGCAGCAGGTCGGCCGCCTCGACCAGTTCGCGCAGGCCCATGCGATGTTCGAGGCGCCGGCAGGTGAAGAACACCGGCCTCTCGACCGGGAGGCCCAATGCCGCGCGGGCATCGTCCCGGCCAGGCTCCGGGCGGAACTCCGCCAGGTCCGCTCCCCCGGGCGCCACGACTACCTTCGGCGCCGCCTCCGCGTGGTATTCCGCCACGAGGCCGCGCATGAACTCGCTCAGGACGATCACACGCGCCGCCCGCCGAAACACGACCGCATCCAGGCGCTTCAGACCGAGCGCCACAAGGCGACGCCAGAGTCCGACCCGCCGTTCCCTGCCCGTGCGCGGGTCGTAACCGGCCCGATCGAGGTATTCCAGATGATAGAGCGAATGAGCCACGGCCACCAGCGGCACACCTCGCAACGCCCGGCAAGTGGCGACCGCATAAGCGGAGACAGGGTGATGGGTGTGGACGACCTCGAGACCGACCTCGCGGTGCAACTCCCGCGCCAGCCGCCGGACCGCGGCCACCGCCGAGAGGTAGAACCGCGGCCCCGCGGGCGCCGAGACCTCGTAGCGGTGGACAGCCATCCCCTCTACATTCTCGGCCAGGGGAAGCGATGGCTGCGTCCGCTGGGTGAGGACGTGAACCACGTGGCGGCGAGCGGCCAGGCGCCGCCCGACCTCGTAAACCACCCGGAAACTGCCCCCTTCGGCATCCGGGTGCATCCAGCCCGCAACGACGAGGATCCTCATCCCGCCGCCTCCCCACCGCCGACCACGCGCTGCCACAGCGCCATAGTCCTCGCCGCGATTGTACGGTCGGTGTAGTTCTGGGCCACTCGCTGGCGTCCCGCTCGTCCGAGCCTGTGGCGTTCCTCTGGGGAGGCCAAAAGGCGCGCGAGCGACGACCGAAGAGCCTCGACATCGCCCTCCGGGAATACAACCCCCGCCTCGCCTATCACGTTCGGTACCTCCCCACAGGAAGACCCGACCACGGGGACCTCACAGGACATCGCTTCAATGAGCACGTGGCCGAATTGCTCCTTCCAGTGTGGGGCCTCGACCGAGGGAAGGACCAGGATGTCCATGCAGTTCAGATACCGCGGCATCTCGGCGTGGGGCACCGTGGGCAGTAGGGTCGCCCTTCCGGCGAAAGGCGGCTTGCTCAGCCGCGCCCGGACCTCATCGAGCATCGGCCCGCCGCCCACGACCAGAAGGCTCCAGTCGCCCTCGAGGCCGGCGAGGGCCTCGAGGAGCAGGCCGATTCCCTTCTCGGGGACCAGGCGTCCCGCAAAGCCGACCGCCGTCCCCCGCAGCCCGAGTTCCTCGCGGAGTTGGCTCTCGTCTCTCTTGGTGAAATGGTCGGCGTCCAGCCCGAGTTGCGGAATCACCTCCACTTCCCGCTCGAAGCCCTTTTTTCTCAGGACCTCAGCGGCCTCGGCGTTGCCAGCGATGGCCGCGTCGGCCTCGCGCAACACCGCGCGCTCCACACCGGCGTGGGGAAAGCCCCATCGCCTGAAACGATTCTCCCACGTGAAGAAGACGAACCGGGTGGCCGGATGCCTCCTCTTGAACCGAAGCGCCTGCCAGGCCGCCAGGCTCCAGGGTTCCTCCTCCAGGTGGAGAATGTCGGGCGCGAGGCGGGACAGCGCGCGAGCCAGCCCGAGATAAAGGAAGCGGCAGTTGTGGGAGTGGTAGAGGGCGCGCAGCGGGACGATGCGGTAAGCCGAGTGGGCCGTCCGCTCGACCGGATAGACCCCGAACTGGCGGCGAATCTTCCTCGGACAGATAACGGACAATTCGACCTCCGGCATCCTGGCCAACTCTTCGAGTTTCCCGTGGTTGGCCGCGACGACGTAGGTGTGTGAGACTACGGTCACCCTCACGCCTGTTTCTCCCCGAGGCCGGCGTAGATTTCCCGGAACCTCGCCCCGAAGCGCCAGAGGGGGAACTCGGTCCTCGCGCGCTCGGCCGCCGCGCGACCCAACCGCTCCCCCAGCGCCTTGTCGGCCAGAAGTCGCTCGGTCGCGGCGGCCATAGCGTCGGGGTCGTCGGCTGGGACCAGCAGGGCCTCGCCCTCGTGGCGCACGATCTCCGGCACGCCTCCAGCATTCGTCGCCACGATCGGACATCCGGCCGCCATCGCCTCCAGAACCACAAGCCCGAAAGGCTCCTGCCGCGATGGCAGCACGAAGACGTCCAGGGCATTCATCACCGCGGGAATGTCCTCTCGATGGCCGAGAAAGAACACCTTTTGGTCGAGGCCGAGTTCCTTCGCCAGAGAGAGGAGTTCGGCCTTGAAAGCCTCGTCGGCCTGACGCTCGGCCGGGCTCGAGACGCAATCGCCGACAATTGCGAATCGCGCCTGTGGGAAACTCGCTGCCAGGCGCGCCGCCGCGCGAAGGAACACGTCCTGACCCTTCCAGCGGGTGATCCTGCCGACTGTGCCGATCAAGAGCTGGTCTTCGCCCAGGCCGAGAGCCTCGCGCAGCGCCCGGCCCGCTGGGCGCTCGTCGAATCGGGCCGGGTCGATCCCTTCGGGCACGATGTGCCTCGTGGCCGAGGCATCGGGGAATGCCTCGCGGAAGGGCGCTGCGACCCATTCGGAGACGAGCG
The DNA here is from genome assembly GCA_964470215.1 of uncultured Planctomycetota bacterium. Taxonomy (GTDB): domain Bacteria; phylum Planctomycetota; class PUPC01; order DSUN01; family DSUN01; genus CAYYCI01. Next base: position 1,665 of record CAYYCI010000087.1, on the reverse strand, counting down.
CAATCGCGTGGCACCGCCGCACGAGCCAGGCGCCGAGGCGCCCGAAGCGCCGAACGGGGTTTCGGACGTGCCAGAGCGCTTTCGCGCCCGCCAGCCTCGCCGCCGGAATGCCCGGGAGCGCAAGAGTGTTCTTGTTGATGTGGACGATTGACACCCCGCGCCGCCAGATGACCCACGCGAGAGAAACGACCCCGTGGAGGAAGAAAGCGCCGTAGAGGAGGAGTTTCAGGGGATTGCGGGTCCGCTGGATGATCCCGAGCCGCTTCACCACGACCTCGGCGTGGGCCTCGCGGGCAATGGTGGCCAACGGCCCTTCCTCGAATGTCCACACTATTGGACGATACGCATCAGCGGGTAACGACTCCAGTAGCGAAAGCAGGCTTCGCTCGGCCCCGGCGAGCCGCGAGGCGGTGTCGGTGAGGAAAAGGATGGCGGGGCGTTTTCGTCGCTGGGGCCGGGTTTTCATCGCGGGTTCTTCGGGGTGGCGAGCAATTCTTCGGCCAGTTTCTCGAAGGCGGCGGCCGTCTTGTCCCACGAGTAGTTCGCAGCCACGTATTCGCGGCATCGCGGTCGCAGCGCTGGCTCCCCGGCGACCAGGCGCTTGGCCTCGACCAGCGCGCTCGCCCACGCGCTGGCATCGCAGCCGTGGACCAGGAGCCTCTGGTCGAGCGGGCCGAGGATTTCCGGCGCGGCACACCTGTGGGTCGCCACCACCGGGGTGCCGCAAGCGAGGGCCTCAAGGATCACGAGGCCGAATGCCTCCAGTTCAATCGAGGGCAGGACGAAGAGGTCGGCGGCCTGGAGCCTCTCGATGAGCGCCGCCGTGGGAATGAGGCCGGTGAACTCGACCCTGCCGCCGGCTCTTCTCGCAAGGGCCTCGAGGCGGCCGCGCAGCGGGCCGTCGCCGATTATTACCAGACGTAGCGCCGGGTCGGTCGCCGCGGCCTGGCCGAAGCCGTGGATGAGCGGCCCGATGCCCATCCTGGGCACCAGCCGCCTGGCGGTAACTGCCACGAAATCGTCTGGCGCCCAACCGAGACGGGAGCGGATGTCCGCGCGGCGGTCGCTCGGGCGGAAGGCCCCGAGGTCCACCCCCCAGGGAATGACCCTGACGGGGCGGCCAACCCTCTGCCGCATCATGTCCTCCAGAAGGTCGCGCGAGTACGCGCTCGGACAGGTCACCGCATCCGAGAGGCTGATGGCGGCTCTTTGTTGCCTTGCGCGATAGGAGGCGGTGAGCGCGCCCTTCGCCAACTGACACAACCGACAGACCCCCCCCTCGCCGGCTCTCTCCAGGCCCCGGACCTCGAGCCAATGTTCGCGCGCGAGGGGAGCGTGGAAGCAATAGACGATGCGGGCACTCGCCGCAGCCCGGCTTCGCACTGCCCCAAATGCCGCGTCAATGGGGTGCAGGAGCATCACGTCGTAGGGCCTCTCGGCGAGATGTTTCTCGATCAGTCGCGCGGCGGCCGCGGCGTTTGACCGCTCGTAGAGCAACCAACCGAACGGCTTCGGCGGAACGACCTCGTTGAAGCGGTGGATGGTGATTTCCCCGAGGCGCTCTTCGGCCGGCCAGTCGGCTCTCTTGCGCATGGTGAGGACCTCGACGGCGTGGCCCCGGCGGGCGAGAGCCTGCGCGGTGCCGAGCGCCGCCTGCTCGGCTCC
>CAYYCI010000086.1:0-10358 GCA_964470215.1 uncultured Planctomycetota bacterium | reverse complement strand
TGTAGTTCCGCCTTTAGGCGGCGTTCGGTTTGTAGTTCCGCCTTTAGGCGGCGTTGGGTTTGTAGTTCCGCCTTCAGGCGGCTTGTGGCCTTCCTCTTCCGGGCGCATTGCCGAGTGAACCGCCAGAAGGCGGGACTACGAGCGCGCCAAGAACCCGATCGCTCCTTGGACCAAAGCGCCAGGCTCAGACACTGGACAGCAGCATGATTGACTCCTTCTGGCCGATGCTTTATCATCCAGCCTCAGGCCCTGGCGAGAGCAGCGAGATGCCACCCTTGAGCGTGATCGTCCCGGTCCACAACGAACAGGAGGCCATCGGCGGCGTCCTCGAGGATCTCGCCGCCACGCTCGGGGCCGCTCCTGAAGTCGAGGACTTCGAGGTCCTGGTCGTTGACGACGGCTCGACAGACGAGACGGCCTCGGCCGTAGAGCGGACTGCGGCCTCCCGGCCCGGCATTCGCCTACTGCGCCGCGAGCGCAATCGCGGATATGGCGCGGCCATCAAGCATGGCCTGCGCCATGCCGCTTTCGACCTCGTGGGGATCGTGGATGGCGATGGAAGTTACCCGGTCGAGCGGTTCCCGGAAATGCTCCGGGCACTCGGCGATGCGGCAATGGTCGTCGGCGCCAGGTCCAACGCCCAGGCCGTCCCGCTACTTCGCCGGCCCGCCAAGTGGTTCCTGACCCGGTTGGCCAGTTACCTGGCCGAGGAGGAGATTCCCGACCTTAACTCCGGGATGCGCATCTTCCGCAAGGACGAATGCACCCGCTTCCTCAATCTCCTGCCGCCCCGCTTCTCGTTCACCACCACCCTCACCCTGGCCATGCTCTGCGACGATTTGACGGTGGCCTACGTGCCCATAGACTATCGCCCGCGGCTCGGGCGCTCGAAAATCCGTCCGCTACGCGACACATTGAATTTTCTTCTCCTCGTGGCGACGACGATCACCTATTTTCGTCCTCTCAAGGTCCTCGGGCCGCTGGCGGCGGTTTTGTTCGCGGCCGGCCTGGTCAAGGGGACTTGCGACCTGGTTTTCTACGACCCGAGCACGGGCCCGAACCTGAAGACCTCCGACCTGCTGCTCCTTGTGGCGGGGGTCCAGGTCTTCGCCCTCGCGCTCCTGGCCGACCTGGTCTCGAAGCGAAGGTAGCGGTGGTGCCCAGCCCCCAGGCTCCCACGACCAACGAGCGCATGAGCGTCCTTCTCCTGAACCCCTGCGGAGGCAAGAGTTGGGGCGGGGTGGAAAAGTGGATGCTCCAGGTCGCCACACACCTCCTGGCGCGGGGCCACGAGGTCGCGGCCTGCGCGCGCCCAGGCTCGCGCTGGGGTGAGGAGTGCCAGGCGAATGCGCTGGCGACGCTCCCGTTGCCCCTGCGGGCCGACTTCCATCCCGCCGACATCCGCATCGTCCGCTCAGCCTACCATCGGCGGCGAGTGGGGGTGGTGCTCGCCAAGGGGCGTCGGTGCATCCGGCTCGCCTGGGCGTCCAGGCTCCTCTTCAGACCCCGCCCGGCCATCGTCGGGGTCATCGGCGGAATGGTGCTCAAGCGCTCGTTGAGGGCGAGGTTGACGTATCGCCACATGGCCGACGCCTACATCACGCCCTCGGAACACAGCCGCCACGCACTGCTCGACTACGGCTATTTCGCCCCCGAACGCCTCCACGTCATCCCCAATGGCATCGAGCCCGCGTCCGAGGACCCGGAAGCCAGGGACCGTGTGCGCCGCGAGTTCGCCCTGGGTGATGCGCCCACGCTGGTCGTCGTCAGTCGGCTCCATCCCGACAAGGGACATTCCTTGCTCCTCGACGTCCTGGCCGACTTGAGGGCCGAGTTCCCGGCTCTGAGGCTCCTCGTGGTGGGGGAGGGCGGGGAACGCTCAGCGCTGGAGCGAAAAGCCCAGGCGCTGGGCCTCGGCGATGCTGTGGTCTTCACCGGCTTCCGCACCGACGTGCTCGACCTGCTGCGGGCGAGCGACATCTTCGTGCTCCCTTCGTTCCACGAGGGCATCCCGTACGCCGCCCTGGAGGCCATGTCGGTCGCCTTGCCGGTCGTGGCGACGGCCGTCGGGGGGCTGAACGAGCTGGTGGCGCACGGCGCCACCGGCCTGCTCGTGCCGCCAGGGGAGCCGGAGCCGCTGAAAGAGGCCCTCGCGCGAGTGCTCAGGGACCCCGACCTCCGACGCGAAATGGGGCGAGCCGGCCTGGCGCGAGTGAGGGAGAACTACACCCTGGACCGCATGCTCGAGAGAACCGAGGCCCTCCTCCTCGGCCTGCATGCGTCCCGGTCGCCCGACGTGGCCCAGGCGCGATGAACGCTCCCGCTCATCCCGTTCTCGATGTGGCCGACCGCGACCTGTGTTGCGGCTGCGGGGTTTGCGCAGCCATCTGCCCCGCCGGGGCTCTCGAGATGCGGCTGGCAGCGGACGGTCAGTGGCGCCCTGTGGTTGCTGGCGAGTGCAGGGACTGCGGTTTGTGTGCCGTCGTGTGCCCTTTCCACGACGAAGCCCCCTCGGTCCTCGACCGCTTTCTCGAAAGCCCCGAGGAGAGCGACCTGGGCGGGGGCGAGGGGGTGCGGTCCTGGGTCGGGTGGGCGACGGACGCCTCGTTGCGTTGGCGCGCGAGTTCCGGCGGCCTCGCCACCCTCGCCCTGCTGCACCTTCTCGAACGCGGCGAGATCGATTGCGCGCTCGTCGTAACGCCGACGCTACGCTCCAAGCACCCGCTCTTCAAGGCCGTCCTCGCGCGCGACCCGCAGAGCATCCTGGCCGGCGCAGGCTCGAAGTACTACCCCGTCGAGTTCTCATCTCCCCTGAGGCAACTGGCCACGGAGGGGCCAGGGGCGGCGGTCGTCGGGCTGCCGTGTCATTGCCGGGCAATCCGCTCCGCCCTCGAGGCCGTCCCCGCACTGCGCCGGTCGGTCCGATTCCTCTTTGGCCTGACGTGTGGACACCTGGTGACCACCGTCTTCACCGACGTTCTCGTGGCGGCAAGCAGCCGGAACCTCCGGGAGGGCGATAGGCTGGACTACCGGAGCAAATCCCCCGATCGCCCCTCGAGCAACTTCGCCTTCGTCGTGATGCGCGGTGGCGAGCCGGCCGGGCGCGAAGTGCCCATGACGGAAAGCGTCTTCGGCGCCATGTGGTGGGCGAGGGCGTTCGTGCCGAGGGCATGTGATTTCTGCCCCGACGTCTTCGCCGAGTGCGCGGACGCGACATTCATGGACGCCTGGCTGCCTGAATACAGCGGCGAGCCCGCCGGCACATCTCTAGTGGTCGCCCGCACCGGCGCCGCGGTCTCGCTGCTAGAAGGGCTCGCCCTCGAGGGGAAAGCGGAATTGCGACCCGTGGCGGCGCGAGACGTCGTGGCCTCGCAACAGGGAGCGGTGAAGTTCAAGCGGGGCTGGCTCTTGCCGCGAGCGTCTTTCCTCGCGCAGCGTGGGGTTGCGGTCCCCGGCTCCCTGAGGGACAATCTGGTGGAGGTGCCAGGGAGACTCTCGGCGCGCTTCGCCCACTTCGAGCGTAATCGTCGTTTGTCGCGAGCCGTGTGGCGGTCGCCTCTCCCGACGGCCCTTCGGCTCGGATTGTTGAGGGCCGTGCTCGGCTTGGGCTTGACGGGGCCAGCGAAGGTCACGTGGCGAGCGCTCCGCGAAGCGCTCAAGCGTCGCCGAAGAAGCAGGACTTTCAAGAACGAGAGGCTCGGCGACAAGTGATGGCGAGCATCCTCCTCACCGGCCACGGCGGTTCTGCCAATCGCGGATGCCAGGCCATCCTGGTGACGACAATCGCCCTGGCGCGCGAGCACATTCCCGGGTGCCGGCTCGCGCTGATCTCCTGGGACCCCGAGGCGGATTTGCGAGCGGCCGCCGACGTGCTCGAGGGGGTGGTGGTGCGCCGCCGGCGCCCGCGCCGAGGTCTGAAGCGGCGCTTCTGGAAGACCGTGGCGAGCGTTGGCAGCAGGGTCAGGCGCGACTTCCCGAGGCTGGAACTCCTCGCCAACCGCGACCTCTACTCCTGGGCCGACGTTGTGGTGAGCATCGGGGGCGACAACTTCACCGACGACTACGGCAGCCCCTCGCGATTCTTCGAGGAACTGGCCTTCGCGCGCCAACGCGGCGCCAGAACCGTCATCTGGGGAGCCACAGTCGGGCCATTCCGCGACCCAGCCGACGAGGCGCGCTGGGCCGAGGAACTCAAGAAGGTTTCGCTGATCACGGCCCGCGACCCCCACACGGTCGCCTACCTTCGCCGCCTGGGATGCGAGGCGAACGTCCGCGAGGTGGCAGACCCCGCTTTCCTGCTCGAACCCGACCCGACGCGAACCAGCACACCGGAAAAAACAGAGGGGACTTTCCGCGTGGGTCTGGGCCTCAGCGCGATCGTCGGCCGCTACGGCCACGGAGCCGACCACTACCTGGAGTGTTGCCGCGACTTCGCTGGCTCGGCGCTCGCTGAGGACGAGTCGGCCGAACTGCTCCTCGTCCCACACGTTCGCGGCCGCTCGGGCAACGACGACCTGGCCGTCTGCCAGCGCCTCGCTGCAATGCTCGCGGAACACCGCTCGAGGGTGTCCGTGGCGGACCCCGACGCTGATGCCCGGGGGATGAAACACGCCATCTCGACCTGCGACCTGTTCATCGGTGCGCGGACCCATTCGACCATCGCCAGCCTCAGCTCTCTGGTGCCGACGATCAGCGTGGCCTACAGCGCCAAGGCCCACGGCCTGAACGAACAGGTCATGGGCCATCGCGATTTCGTCCTCGACGCCAGGGGCCTGACGGCCGAGGCTCTGTTGGACGCTTATCGAGGTCTTCGCGCGAGACTTCCCGAAGTCCGCTCTCACCTCGAGCGCAGGATTCCGCAGTTGAAAGCCCTCGCCGCAGAAGGCGGCCGGCTCTTGAAGGAACTGCTGGACACCCAGGAGAGGTAGCGAAGATGGCTCTCGAGAAGCCGCTCGACTACCTGGTCAAGCGCTTGTGGTGTGAACTCAGGCCGCACCGCGTCCTCGAGGCCATTCGCTATGCCCTCGTCAGGCCGAAGACCGATCAGCGCTTCTTTGTCGTCTCGGCCGAGCGAAACGCCGGCCACAACGCCATCCGCTGCCTCGAGTCCGTCTATCGCCAGCGCTACGACCGTGCGCGGGTCCGCCATCTCTTCACCGACGATGCCTCCGACGACCAGACCCCGAGGCTCATCGAGGGCTGGCTTGCCGCTCATCCCGACCACTGCGTCCAGTTCATCCGTAACGAGGAAAGCAAGGGCGCCGGATGGAACTCGCTGCGCGCGGTACGAATGGCCCCGCCGGGCTGGATCGTCGTCGAACTCGATGGCGACGACTGGCTCCCCGACCCGCGCGTCCTCGCCTTCCTCAACAAGGTCTATGCCGACCCGGGGGTCTGGATGACCTACAACACGGGGATGCGCTACAAGAACGGCCGCTACCGTCGGCCTTCCGCCAAGTGGCGACCGTTCCCCCGAGAGGTGCTGGAATCGGCCGGTGTCCGCAGGCATCCCCACGACAGCCTCGGCCCCCTGCGGACGTTTCGCTCGGAACTCCTCCGCCACTTCCGCGACGAGAGCATGCTCGACCCCGACACCGGGGAGTTCTTCCGCGCGCGGGACAAGGCGCTCTACTTCCCCCTTATCGAGTTGGCCGGCACCCACGCTCGCCACATCTACCGCGTCACCTACGTCTACGACATCTCCCAACGCCACAAGGTCACCGAGGTCGAATTGGCGAGCGCCCAGAAGGTGCGAAGCCTCCAGCCCTACCAGCCGCTCGAGTCTCTGTGAGCATCGCTAGTTTGACATCCCGCCGCACAGGACTAAAAGAGACTGTCCGGAACGAGGACTACGAGGTGTGAGATGAAAAACAGGCCGCGACGCGAATTCCTGGAGTTGGCCGGCGCGGGGGTCGCCTCGGCGCTCGCGGGACCGTACGTCCTGAACGCGGAGGCGCTCGCTGCGCCGCCCAGCGACCGCATCAACATGGGCCACATCGGGGTCGGCGGAATGGGCAGCGGCCATCTCGGCCGCTTCTGCCGCAACTCCCGAGAGCCGACCATCGCCATCTGCGACGTTGACAAGGGCCATCGCGAGCGCGCCGCACGCCGATGCGCCCGAAAGGTCGAACTCTATGACGACTACCGCGACCTGCTCGACAACCGCGACGTGGACGCGGTGGTCGTGGCCGTCCCCGACCACTGGCACGCGCTCGTGACCATCGGGGCTTGCGAGGCGGGCAAGGACGTCTACTGCGAGAAGCCGATGATGAAGACCATCGCCGAGGGCAAGGCGATGATCCGAGCGGCGCGACGCTTCGACCGCGTCGTCCAGATCGGCACCCAGGCCCGCTCGCTGCGCGCGGGGCGCTATGGCGCCCAGTACGTCCGCAACGGCCACATCGGGCGGGTCAGACTCGTCCGCACCTGGCACTACAACAATCCCACCAGCCCGTTCGAGCCGCCGAAGCCCGTGCCGCCCGGGCTCGACTGGGAGATGTGGCTCGGCCCGGCCAAGTTCGTCCCCTATCATCCCAAGCGTTGCCATTTCAATTTCCGTTGGTTCCTCGACTTCGGTGGCGGTCAGATACGCGACCGTGGCGCCCACATTTTCACCAACATCTGCTGGGCGATGGGAGTGGACGAGACAGGGCCGGTGAGCGTCGAGTGCCTCAGCGGCACCCAGCCGAAGGGGATGTTCAACTGCCCCAACGACTTCATCGTCGAATACCGCTTCACACACCCCTACGAGTGGACGCTCAGGTGGGAGCAGCCCGGGGAGAAATTCGGCCCGCACGCCTTCGGCTTCAAGTATTTCGGCACGAAGGGCGAACTGGTGATGCTCGGCGGCGACGGCAGCACCAGAGCGCCAGCCGAGGTCTATGTCGAGCCGCGGGCCGGCGAAACACGCCTCTACGTCAGCAACGACCACATGGGCAACTTCCTCGATTGCGTCCGCTCCCGCCGCCGCCCCGTGATGGACGTGGCCATCGGCCATCGGGTCACCAGCCTGTGTGTCCTCGGCAACATCGCCTTCCGCGTGGGGCGGAAACTCAATTGGGACCCCGTGGCCGAGCGCTTCGTCGGCGACGAGGAGGCTAATCGCCTGCTCGACCCGCCCATGCGTCCGCCGTGGCACCTGTGAGGAGGCACCCATGCGCCGCTGTTGCGCCATCCTTGTCGCTCTTGCTTCGGTGACTCTGGCCGGGGAGCGCCCCGTCGAGGCGCTCATCGCAGAACTGGTGGGCAAGGCGCCGCCCGCCGACCGCTCGAAGGCCCAGTGGGAGGCCGTTCACCGGAAGGTTCTCGACGCCCTCTTGCCCCGCCTCTCGGACCGCGACCCCTACAAGCGCCAGGAGGCCGAGAGAACCTATCGCCGCATCTGCTGGCGGGCCACCCGGCCGGGTGCCGAGGTCGAGCGCGCGGCCGCGGCGAAGGCGATCGCCGCCAGGCTCCGAGCCGACATGCCAGAACCGGCCTTGCTCTGCCTCCTCGAACAACTCGAACACATCGGCCGGGACGAGGCCGTCGAGACGCTGGGGGAGTTGCTGGACGTCCGCGATCCGAACCCGCCGTTCCTCCGGGAGCGGGCGCGGCGGGCGCTTCTTGCCAACCCCAGCCCGAAAGCCCTCGATGCCCTGCGAGGGGCACTCGCCAAGGCCAAGGAACCAGCCTGGCAGGTCGGGCTGATCAACGCCCTGGGCGCACGACGCGAGAAGGCATCTGTCGGCACCCTCATTGCCCTGGCTCGCTCGAAGGACAGGAGTGTCCGCGACGCGGCAATCGAGGCGCTCGCTCGCATAGGGGACAAGGCGGCCGCAGCGGTCATCGCCCAGGCGTCCCGGGACGCCAGTCCGCGCGAGTGGCGAACGGCCATCGTCGCCTACTTGCTCCTCGCGGACAACTTGCTGGCCGCCGGTGACCGGGCCGCGGCCCTCGAGCTATACAAGAGCCTCCTCGAGGCCGAGGGCCACATCCGGTGCGGAGCGCTCATCGGCGCCGGCAAGGCCGGCGGCCCCACGGAACTGCCGGTCCTCCTGGCCGCACTCAACGACCCTGACCGCGAGGTGCGCGCGGCGGCCGCCTCGGCACTCGACCTCCTGCCCCTCGAGACCATCAGAAAGGCGGCTGGCGACACTCTGAAGGGCGGCTCGGCGGCGACGAAAGTGCTCCTACTCGGCTTGCTAGGCAAGCGGCGCGATAGTCGCTCGACGCCGACGGTGCTGGCGATGGCCTCCGACCCCGACGAGAAGGTGCGCATCGCCGCCTATCGTGCGCTCGTTGCCATCGGGGATAGTCGGGGAGTCGCCGCGCTCCTCGCCGCCCTCGAGCGCGCGAAGGGCGCGGAACTGAAGACCATCGAGGACGGACTCTCGTGGATGGGCGGACCAGCGGTCACGAAGGCTCTCGTGGCCGCCCTCGGGAAGGCCCAGCCCGCCACGAAGACCGAAATCATCCGCATACTCGCGGCCAGAAAAGACCCGGCCGCCGTCCCCGCGCTCCTGACGGCTGCCCGCGACCCCGACCAGGCGTCTCGCCGCGAGGCACTCAAGGCCATCGGGGCATATGCCGGCAGCGAGGCCCTCGAGCCCCTCGTCGCCCTCGTGGTCGGCGCGAAGGACCGGCGCGAGGTCTCCGCAGCCGAGAAGGCGCTCGCGGCGGTGGCCAGCCGCGCGGGGCAACGGGCGGCGGGAAGCATCATCCCAGCGCTGCCGAAGGCGCCGGTCGCCGCGCGTTGCGCCCTCGTCCGGGTGTTGGCCAGAGTGGGGGGAGAGGAGGCGCTGAAAGCGGTCGAGACCGCGATGGAGAGTGGCCTGCCGGAAGTCGCCGAGGCCGCCGTCCGGAGCCTCGGCGCCTGGCCCGACCCCTCGCCCGCCCCGGACCTCCTGGAGTTCGCAAAAAAAGCCAAAGACCTTCAAAGCCACGTCCTTGCGTTGCGGGGGTTGCTGAATCTGCTGAGCCTCGAGGACGGATTGCCGGTCGAGAAGAAGATCGCCCTCTACTCGGAGGCGCTGACGGCAGCGAGGCGCCAGGAGGAGAAGAAGGCGATCCTGGGCGCTCTGGCCCAGGTGGCACATCCGCGCGCCCTGGCGCTGGCCGAGAGCCAAATGACCGACGCGCAACTGCGCGCCGAGGCCGCCCTGGCCGCCGCCTCGGTGGCCGCCTCGCTCATCGGCTCGCACCCGCAAGAGGCCAGAGCGGCTCTCAGAAAACTGCTCGAGAACCCACCGAACGACACAGTGAAGAACAAGGCGCAGGATGCGCTGAACCGAATCGAGAAACTCGAGGACTACATCACCGCCTGGCAGGTGGCCGGTCCATATACGGCCAAGGGGAAGGGCGGTCCGGCGCTTCACGACGTGGTCTTCCCGCCAGAGAAGGGCGGGGGAGAGGGCGCCGAATGGAAAGTCATGCCGCCAGGCGGCGGCGGAGAGAAGCAGTATCCGTTCCTGATGGACTTCTACCAGCGCTTCAAGCGCGAAAACGCCGTGGCATATCTGAGGACGTGGGTGTGGTCGCCGCTCGAGCAAAAGGCGAGGCTGGAGTTCGGCAGCGACGACGGCGCGAAGGTGTGGCTCAACGGCAGGTTGGTCATCAACGCGCCAAGCCCTCGGAGTTTCGCGCTGGCCGCCGACAAGGTGCCGGTCGCGCTTCGAAAGGGCTGGAACACTGTTCTGGTCAAGGTCTGGAATGGCAGCCTGTACTGGAGCGCGGCCGCCAGGTTCCGCGCACCAGACGGCAGCCGGCTGGCAGACCTGCGAGCCTCCATCGAGCCGAAGTGAGAAAGTAGGGGGGACGAGGTGAGGCAAACCTGCGTGGCTGGACGCCGGCTGCGAGGCCTCCCCTGGCAAGGTTGACTCCGATTGCGTCCTTGACCGTTTTCTGGGGGACAGTATAATAGGGGCATCGTGGGGACGCGTTCTGGGTTACTTGGCTCCCCTGAACCGTGAGGCAAGGAGGAAAGCATGGCCATCGGTATCGCAATCAATGGGTTCGGCCGGATCGGGAGGCTCTTTTTCAGGGCGCTGCGGGGCGAGGACGACATCGAGGTCCTGGCGATCAACGACTTGGCTGACGCCGAGACCCTGGCAGCGCTCTTGAAGTACGACTCGGTCCACCGCCAGTATCCGGGCGAGGTGGGCGCCGCCAGGGAAGGGGACGAGGAGTTCATCGTCGTTGACGGCAAGAGAATCCCTTGCCTCGGGGAGAAGGTGCCGGCGAACCTGCCTTGGAAGGACCTCGGGGTGGAGGTGGTGGTCGAGGCCACGGGGGTCTTCCGCACGAAGGAGGGCATGCAAGGCCACATCGAGGCCGGGGCGAAGAAGGTGCTCCTGACCGCTCCCCCCAAGAGCGAGATT
>CAYYCI010000085.1:0-10383 GCA_964470215.1 uncultured Planctomycetota bacterium | reverse complement strand
AGGGTTTGTTGGCCGCCGCGGTGGCGGTCGAGATGGCGATAGGCCAGGTCGGTGGCCTCCCGACCCTTCCGCGTCCGCTTGAGGAATCCAATCTTCAACAGGAATGGCTCGACGAGGTCCTCGATGTTGTCGGGGTCCTCATTGAGTGTCGAGGCGATTGCCTCGATTCCGACCGGGCCGCCCTTGTAGAAGTCAATGATGGTGCGAAGGTACTTGCGGTCGTGTTCGTCGAGGCCGCGCTCGTCCACTCCCTCGAGGGTGAGGGCATCCACGGCCACCTGCGCGGTTACGACGCCGTCGGCCTTCACTTCTGCGAAGTCGCGGACGCGCCGCAGGAGTCGGTTGGCCACTCGGGGGGTGCCTCGGGAGCGGCGAGCGATCTCCTCGAGGGCCTGTTCCTCGATCTGGAGTTCGAGGATTCGGGCCGAGCGGCGGAGGATTTCCTTGATGTCCTTGTCGGGGTAGAAGTCCACGTGGTGGTAGATTCCGAAGCGCTCGCGCATGGGCTTCGAGATGAGCCCCGCCCTTGTGGTGGCGCCGACCAGGGTGAACGGGCTGAGGGTCACGGGGACGGTCTTGGCGTAGGGACCCTTGTCCACGACGAAGTCTATGCGGAAATCCTCCATCGCGGGATAGAGGAATTCCTCGACTGGGGTCGGGAGGCGGTGGATTTCGTCAATGAAGAGGACGTCGCGCGGTTCGAGGTTGGTGAGGAGGCCCAGGAGGTCGGCGGGTCGTGCGAGCGCGGGGCCGGAGGTTACCGAGAGGCGCGAGCCGATCTCGTTGGCGATGACGTGGGCGAAGGTGGTCTTGCCCAGGCCGGGTGGGCCGTAGAAGAGGACGTGTTCGAGTGGTTCGCCGCGGCCGCGGGCGGCCTCGAGGGAGATCGAGAGCCTCTCGACCAGTTCGCGCTGGCCGATGACCTCGGCCAGGCGCCTCGGGCGAAGGCTCCAGTTAAACTCCTCTTCTTCCGGTCCCGCAGATTCGCTCGAGATGATTCGTTCGCGTTCCGGTTGGCTCATGGGCGACTATCCGTTCACTTGGCGGCTCGTGCTCTGAAGACTTCCTGGACGAGCGCCTGGGAGGTCTTGATGTCGGGTCGCGCCTTGAGGGTTTTCTCGATTGCTGCGGCGGCCTCGCTGGCGCGGTAGCCGACCTGGAGGAGGATTTCCCTGGCTTCCTGGACGAATGGCTCTTCCTCGGGCCGGCGCGTCGGGGCGGCCAGCGGCTCTCCGCCTGGCAGGAGGGCGAACTTCCAGACCTTGCCGCGAAGTTCGGCGATTATCTTGTCGGCCATGCGGCGGCCGATCCGTGGCAGTCGGGCCAGGGTTCGCGCGTCGCCAGACTCGATTGCAGCGGCGATCTCGGATATCGGCATGGTCAGCGCGCGGAGGGCCGTCTTGGTGCCGAGCTTGCCCACGGTCGTCAGCAACTCGAAGAACTCGCGGTCCATCTCCTCGGTGAATCCGAGGAGGCGTGGCCGCATGTTCCCCACCCCGCCGGCGTTCTCGATGTAGTAGAGGGTGTGGAGCGTGATTTCTGGCCGCTGGTCGAGGTCCGGCCGGCGGCTGAGGCGTTGAGCCAGGCCGCTGGGCAGGAGCACCTCGTAGAAGACCCCATTGACCTCGACGATGGCCGCCTCGCCGCGAACCCGCTCGAGGCGACCGCGAAGCATCGTTATCATCTCGCTCCTCTGTCCTGGCGCTAGAGGTTGGTTTCCCGGGCGACGACGTTGCAATGACACAGTGCGACGGCCAGCGCATCGGCCACATCGGCAGGCTGGGGCGGGCGCCTGAGCCGCAGGGTGTTCTGGACCATGCGCTGGACCTGTTGCTTGCTCGCGCGGCCCTCTCCCGTGAGGGCCTTCTTGATGCGGGTGGCGCCGTAACTGACGACCCTGACGCCGTGCTGGGCGGCGGCCAGGAAGATCACCCCGCGCGCGTGTCCCATCAGGATGGCCGTCACGGGGTGGCGGTAGTGGGAATAGAGTTCCTCGACCGCCACCACGTCGGGCTTTAGTTCCTCGAGGATGGCCGCGATGGCCTCGTGGAGGCCCCGGACCCGCTCGGCGAGGGGCTGAGCCTCGTCGGTGCGGACGACCCCCGCCTCGACCACCTTCACCCGGCGGCCGTTGGCGGCCAGGAGGCCGTAGCCCGTTACCTGAAGCCCGGGGTCAATGCCGAGGACGCGCATGGCACCAGCCTTGGGCGTTATTCTAAGGGGGCGGGGTGCTGGTGTCAAAGCCCTCCCAGCCACGAGACGGCGTTCAGGAGCAGGCGGCGCTCGGCGCCCTGGGGCTCGGCTTCCTTGTCGGCCTCGTCAATGCCAAGTGCGAGGCCGATCGCGGCGTAGCGGCCCTTACCGACGGTGCCACAGACCGCCACCGCCCCGCCGGGCGCGCCATCTTTTCCGAGCGCCTCGGCAACGACCCGGCCGGCCGGGCCTGGCCGGAGGGCGATTGCGTCGTAGTAACTGTGGGGCAGCGGCTTGCCTCTGGGCAGGCCGGCGGTCAGCGGATGGGTGGCCGTGACCCGCCAGGCGGGGCCCTCGACGCGCCTGGCCCCGCCCTTACACACCTCGGGGAAGAGCACGGGGTGTCCCCTGTAGCCGGGCGCGTCGTGGGTGGCGAGCAGCCCGCCGCCGCGGACCACGAACTGGCGAAGGGCGGCGACGGCGTCCTCGCTCGTGGCGCCTCGCTGGCGGGGCTGGGGAAAGACCACGACCCGACAGGGTCGGAGAAACTCCTCGGTGAGGCGGTTCAGCGCGAGGGCCTCGACGCCTTGTGCCTCCGCGAGAGCGGCGAGGATGCCCTCGGAGCCGTAGCCCCCCGAGACCACCCCGACGGCCAGGTTCGAGGTCTTGAAGACGGGTGGCAAGCGGCTGGCTCGCTCGGTCTGTAGCTCCCTGGCGCTGGCGACCCTGAATGGTCGGCTGCGGACGACGAACGCCCGCGAGGAGAACCAGCCGAACCTGGCGCGACCGACGACGGCCAGGCGATAGTTGCCCGGCGGCAGTTCGGCCGCAGCGGCGATGGCCCTGGCATCGGAGCGGATGCGGCCGAGGTCGCGGACCTGGCGGCCATCGGTCGTCTCGATGACGAGGCGGCCCGAGGCGCTGCGAATGCTTCGCCCGTAAGTTCCCTCGGTCGTGAGTTTGGCCGTGAAGGTCAGACGCGAGCCTTCACGATATGTCGGGGCGGGGAAATCCTTCAGGCCAGGCGGCAGGGAGAACTCGACCCGCGGCGCGCGGTGGGGAGGGGTTGTCCTGTGGGCGGTGAGGGCGCGCTCGAGCGCGGGCATGCGGTTCAGAGCGAACTCGAGGTCGTTGTAGTGGAAACACAGGAAGCCGTCTGCACCGAGGCTCCTGGCTCGCTCGATCTGGTCAACGAGGCCGGCGACGTCGGGGATTCGCCAGGCGCCGATGCCCGGGTAGAGCGGCACGCGTCCGCCCACCCACTCGACCTGGTTTGCCACCATCTGGGCGAGGCGGTCGGGGTCGGGGGTGTAGTCCATCGGGCAGACGAAGTCGAGCAGTCCTTCCTCGATCCAGAGCTTCCAGTCCTGGCCGACGGAGAACCGGTGGCTTTCCCAGTTGTTGAAGACGGCGGCGGAGACCATGACGCCCGGCCGGATGCGGCGTGCCTCGGTGGCGACGGCGCGGACGAGGCGGGTTATCTGGTCCTGGCGCCACTTCATGAATCGGTCCTTGAGCGGGGGCTTGAGGGCGTCGTCGGGCCACTTGTTGACCTTGACGCCGGCGGCTTCCTCGAAGCGCCGGCGGCAGCCCTCGCAGAAGCAGGCGTGGGAGCCTGGGTAGCGGATGTAGTCGAAGTGGATGCCGTCCACGGGGTAGTTGCGGACCACCTCGAGCATGGAGTCGCGTTCGAGCGCGAAGTTCCTGGGGTCCGATGGGCAGAGCCAGAGGACTTCGTTTCCGTTGCGGTCGCGCTGTAAGCGCCGCTCAGCGCGGAGGCGTTCGACGAAGTCGGCGGGCGCGCGCCCGAGGTTGAAGTTGACCTTCCAGACGTGGAGTTCGACCCCGTAGCGGCGACACCAACGCAGGCATTCGGCTATCTGGTCACCCTTCTCCTCGACCTCCGGCGCGACGGGTAGAACTTTGCTGGGATAATGTGCGAGGCCCGCCCAGAGCATGTTGGGGAAGATGGCGTTGAAGCCGCAGTTGCGCAGGTGGCGTATGGACCGCCGCCAGCCCCAGTCCCTCACCCCGTAGGCGGTGTGGATCCACACACCTCGCAGTTCGCCGCGGCGTTCGCGGGCGGTGCGGACATATGCCTCGATGGCCTCGAGGCGCGCCTTTTCGGCTGCCTCGACGGCCTGGGGGTATCGCGCCTCGGCTCGCAGGTCCTCGGCGGTTGCGAGGAGGTCTCGCGCACGCCGCAGGTGTCGCCGTGGCACTCGACGCCTCCACCACGAGAGGTCGGCGGCGGCGAGACGGTCGGCGAGTTGGTCGAACGAGGTCAGCGGCCCCATGCTCTGGGCGTTGGCGATGGCTTCCGCGGTGACTTGCTTCCAGACCGCGGGGACCAGGTGGCCGATGACCGCCCGGAGCATCTGGCCCTTTCGGAGGGTGTCGCCGGCGGTGAGGACGTGGCCCATGAATGCGCCGCGAGGCGAGACGATGAGCGCCGGCTCCTCGAGGGGTAAACCCTGAGGGTCATACCACTCGCCGACGACCATTGCGTCCTCGCTTTGAGGCTTGACCCGGGTGATGTTCCAGGAGTCCTGTCGGACCTCTTCGGGCAGCCCCCGGATCAGTTCGCTGGCGAGGCGTATGGTTGCGAACTGGTTGCGGGGCTTGCCCTGGCGATAGCCGACTCGGGCGATGCCCAGGAGGTCGAGGAGTTTGTCGGGGACGGAGTAGAAGCAGATGACTTTGCCGCCGCCCGCCACGTGTTGCTCGATGGCCGAGAGGACCTTCGGGGTCCAGACCGTGCTGTAGGGGAATATTGCTACGGGGAATCGGCGGAGGCGTCCGGCCTCGACGTCGCGGTCGCGCAGGGGGGCGTGGGGGACCTTGGCAGCGTCGAGTGCGAGGCGGACGCTGTCGTAGTAGATGCGTATGCCCCGGGCCTCTGAGCTTCCTGCGCGAATGGAGTTCTCGCCGAGGACGACCGCCACGAGCGCGCGCTCGCCGCCGAGGGCACCGGTCCAGGAAGCCGCTACGAAAAGAATTGCCGCTAGTCTGGGCGCCATCGTTCGTCCTCCAAGTCAGGGGTTCGGCTGGGACAACTCATGCCACCGGGAGGGGACGAGCGCAAGGCATGTTGGGCCACAGGGACCAACACGGGCTGACACGGACGAGATGAGAAAGGGGGGGCGGGTCAGGGTTTGGTGGCCGGGGTTTTTTCGGGTTGGCTTTCGAGTTGCTCGATGGTTCTTGGGTAGATTCGGCGGAGGTTTTCGACCTGGAAGGGCCGGAGACTCTTGAGTGCGAGTTTGAGGGCGTCGAGCCAGATTTTGCGGAACGGCGGGAGTTGGAACCTGCTGCCGCGCATCTCGCCGTACTTGCGGTAAAGGAGGCGCGCGAGGCCCTCGTGGCCGCGTGCCCGGTCGGTGTCGCCGAGGGCGGCCCAGAAATGGCCCTGGAAGCAGTAGCCGTGGATCATGTTGATGGCCTGCTCGTAGGTCATGCCCTTCATCATTTCGCGGTAGCGCTTGAAGATGTAGTCCTCGAGGGACATTTCCGGCTCGCCGCCGGCGGCGATGAGCATCTTCAGGTAGCGGTTCGCTCGCTGGGGGTCGGCGTGGAGGTAGAGCTGGAGGACGACGTCGCGCAGGAAGTTCAGGTAGCCCTCGCGGGTCGGCTCGCCCCAGTTGGTGTTCTTGTAGCGCTCGACGATTTGTCTGTGGAGTTTGATGATGTGGTCCACGAAGCCGAAGTTCGGGGCGCCGACCCACACCCCACCTTGTTCCTTGTCGGGGGGGGTGAAGTAGAGGGTGCCGCGGCGATAGAGTTCCACCAGGGAGTGGAAGAGGATGCGGTCGGTGTTGGCGGCCTCGATGGGGTCCACGCCGACCGTCTCGAGCCCGCGGGCGGTCCAGTACATGGCCAGGGCGTCGGGCAGGCGCCAGTCGATCGGGCCGCAGTTCTTCATCAAGCGGAGCATCAGCCCGCGCGGGGCGATGAGTTCCGGGTAATTGACCTCGAGGGCGAGGCGGTTGAGAACCAGGAGCTGTTGGGTGGTTACCTTTTCGGGTTCCATCTCGAGGACGCGCTTGGCCTCCGGCGGGGTGCGCAGGGCGAAGTCTTCCTTGCGGTGGATGCCGGGGCTGGAGAGGATCGAGTTGATCTGGTCGAGTAGGGCGGTCTTGATTCGTGGTTCGATGAACTGGCCTTCGGCGCCCTTGGCGAGGGCCTCGCGGGCCTCTTCGCCCAGGCGATTCCATATGCGCTTGAGGAGGGTCGGCTCGGGACTCTTGCCCGCGTTGACCATGCTGGCGCAGAAGCGCTGCCAGGAGAGGACGTCGCCGATGGCCAGTTCGTTGCCGCCGGGTTCGAGTTTGAGGACTTCGCGCAGGTAGCGCGCCCGCAGGAAGTTCTCGAGCCGCTCGACGGCCGGCGCCACGGCCGGGTCGCCGAGGATGTCGAGCACTGGCTCGGGGAGGTCGGGGTCCTTGTTGGCGACCTGGAGCGGGCGGTCGAAGGGGTCAATTCCGGCGTTCTCGAGTTTGGCGACGAGGTCTCGGATCGAGGGGTCGGCCAGGAGGTCTTGGCGGGAGCGCGGGGCGTTGGCGAGGGCCTCGAGGCGTTGGAAGTGGGGTGGCGGCCCGAGGACACGCTGCATCTGGTCGGCGAGCATGAGTTTGTAGAAGCGGTGGGCGTCGTCCATGTCCTGGCCGACCTTGTGGGAGTATATCCAGGCCAGTTCGCGGTAGAGGGTGTGGGCGTTTGGGTTTTCGGGTATGCCGCGGTCGCGGAGGATTTCGATCCCGAGTTGGACCCACCGCCAACGCTCCTCGGGCTTCTCGGCGGGGAACTTCACCGAGCAGTTGTAGGCCACGTTCCACGCCCAGTAGGCCCACACTCCCGGGAATCGCGGCTCGAGGCGACTGATGAGATGGAAGAGATCGTTGAGTTCGAAGAACTTGCCCTGGTCCTGGAGCCGCGTGGCTCGGAGCCACAGGGCGTTGATGGCCATTGCCCGGAAACACCCCAGGCTCTTCGTGGCCAGCTCGATGTCGGGCGGGACGTTCCCGATGGCCGTGTAGCCGCGGAGTTCGTATTGGTCCATCCGCGCATTGAGTGTGAAGAGGAGCTGTCCGCCGGCGATCGCGGCCACTCCCGCCAGGGCAGCGAGGACGCAGCGGCGAATGGTGGTCGAGCCTTCGGGGATCATCGTTGCGCCAGCGCCAGTTCGCGCCTCTCGAAGATCAGGACACTGAGGAGAAGGAGTGCGCCGCCATAGACCAGGCCGATGACCAGCGCCGCCTGGCCCACAGTCAGCCACGAGACATCCTCGCCGTAGGACACCCGGTCGGATGGCTTGTAGCGACTGAAAGGCGGCATGATGACCGAGGTGGCGTAGGCCACGGCGCGGGTGAACTTCTCCGCCGCGACCGCGAACTTCGACTCGCGCGTCTGGTCGAACTCCAGACCCTCCTCGAAAGCCGTGGTCACGAAACTGCTCAGGAAAACCAGGAGCAAGATTGAAAGAGCCACGATCGGCGAGACGGGAAAGGTCAGGAAACTCGAGCAGAACAGTCCTAACGCAGCGACGAAAAGGACCTCGAAGAAGACGATGAGCATCCCCCTGGCGAGGTTTCCCGCGAAACTCCCCACCGGCACCAGGATGGCTACGCCCTCGTCCTGGGGGAAGATCAGGGTGGGGCGGCGCGGCTCGAAGTTGTAGAAGCGGACCTCCAGGCGCCCCTTCCCGTCAACCGCGTCGGCTGGGAACTCCACCTCGTGGGTTTCATCGGGGGTGAAAGTGGCATCGTAGCGATAGACGCTGGGACGCTCGTCGGGCTTCTGGTCATCGCGGACCGCGCCGAATTCCCAGCGGACGTGGTCCGGCTCGAGGGAGCGGGTGTCGGAACTGTTGTACTTGAAACGCAGGGTGAGCGTGACGTTCCGGCGCCGCGGCACGTCGAGGCCGACGAATTCCCAGCGCCGGCCCATCGCCGGTCCGACGGCGTTGACTATCTTGTGGTATTTCTCGAGGAGGCGTTTTCGGACCTCCTCGCGTCCGCCAGGGGGCATTTTGCCCCGGCGTTCGAGTTCTTTGCAGCGGGCGTCGAGGGTGGCCTTGAGGAAGCGGTCAATTTCTTCTTGCGGGGGCGGCTTCGGCTTGACGATCTTGCGCGCGACCAGGACACGCTTTAGCGCGAGGCGCCGCTCGGCGTGTTCCCACAGGCTCTTGCCACTCGCCCCCTTTTCGTCCCAGCGTTTCTGGCGGACGATTACCTGGACGCTTGCCCAGGTGACGATGCCCATGAAGACCATGAGCCCGGCGTTGATGGCCATGATGCCGAGGAGTTTGCCGAGGATGACCTGCCAGCGGCGGATCGGCCGTGCCTCGAGGAGGTAGATCTGCTTGTCGCGCAGTTCGCTCCAGAGGCTGGTGGTGGCGAGTGCGAGAGTGAGGATGCCCAACAGGGCGCCAGCCACGATTATCGAGTAGGCGATGACGACGTGGAGGAGGCCCCTGAGGGTGCCATCGCCCCGAGCGAAGACGGGAAGAAGCGGGACGAGGACGAGG
The DNA here is from genome assembly GCA_964470215.1 of uncultured Planctomycetota bacterium. Lineage (GTDB taxonomy): Bacteria > Planctomycetota > PUPC01 > DSUN01 > DSUN01 > CAYYCI01. The sequence goes on along the minus strand of CAYYCI010000085.1, from coordinate 1,664 downwards.
TAGAGCGCCATGATGACGAACGCCACGCGGATGCGAAGGGCCTGTGCGATGGTGTTTCGGGCGATGGCCCAGATAGCCTTTCGCCTCATGGCTCGTCTTCTTCGGACTTGTCCTGGTCCCTGGGCGGCTGGGGATTCTGGACGAGCCGCTCGATCACCGAGGCCGCCTCCTCTTCCTCGGGCGAAGGGGGTGCTCGCTCGGGCTCCGGCGCTTTCTCGGCCTCGGAAGGCTCGGAAGCGGTCAGGCGTTCGAGGACCTCAGGCTCAGCACCCTCCTCGGCGGGCTGCTCCTGTGGCTGGGCTGGCGCTTCCTCGGGGGGCTGCTCTTCGACGGAGACCAGGCGCTCGATGACGGCCTCCGGCTCTGCGGGGCGTCGGAGCTCTCGGAAGAGCCCCGGGGCGATGCGGCCGGCCTCTGCCCCGGCGGTCTCGGGGCGCCGCTCCCGCGCCTCGGCTATCACTCTGAGGAAATAGTCCTCGAGGCGCTCCATCGGCCGCCCGACCTCGACTTCGCCTCCCGCGAAGCCCTCCAGGACGCCCTTGACGCTCTCGATCTGTCCGGGCGGGACATTGGGGAGGGTGATCTGGACGGCTGTTTCTCTGGCGAGGAGTTCTTCGACCTTGCCAACGACCAGGAGACGGCCACCGTAGAGGATGCCCACGCGGTCGCAGACATCCTCGACGTGTGCCAACAGATGGCTACAGAGCAGGATGGTCTTGCCGCGTTGCTTGAGGTGGAGGATGAGGTTCTTGACCTCGCGGGCGCCGATCGGGTCGAGGCCGGTGGTCGGCTCGTCGAGGAGGAGGAGTTCGGGGTCGGCGACGAGGGCCTGGGCGAGGCCGATGCGTCGGGCCATGCCCTTGGAGTATTCGCGCAGGGGGCGGTTGCGCGCGCGCTTCAGCCCGACCATCTCGATGAGTGCCTCGGCCCGCCTGCGGCGCTCGCGCCGCGATAAGCCGGCCAGCCGCCCGAAAAAATCCAGGGTCTCGAAGGCGTTCAAATAGGGGTAGAGGTAGGTTTCCTCGGGGAGGAACCCGAGGCGTCGCTTGGCCTCGACATCGCGCGGCGGGCGCCCGAGGACGCGGATCGTCCCGCTGGTGGGGAAGAGGAGGCCGAGGAGGAGCTTCATGGTGGTGCTCTTGCCGGAGCCGTTGGGGCCGAGTAGGCCGAAGACCTCGCCCCGGCGCACCGCCAGGTCCAACCCATCCACCGCCCGGACCTTCGGCCTGTGCCAGAAGTCGCGGAAGACCTTCGTGAGTTTGATTGTCTGGACGACTTTTTCGTCGGTGGACATCTCGCGAGCGAACCTCCTCAGGCGGAGGCGTGGGGGGCGAATTCCTCGCCCATGCGGACCAGCCGCGCGCTGTTGAAGATCACGATGAAGGAACTGACGTTGTGGAGCAAGGCCGCTATGACCGGGGTCATCCAGCCGAAACCGGCGAGAGTGAGGCCGCCGACCATGAAGGCCAGGCCGAATGCCAGGTTCTGGAGGACAAGCGTGCGGGTGCGGACGGAAAGCCTCAGGAGGAACGGCAGGCGGCGGAGGTCGTTGCTCATCAGGGCGATGGTGGCGGAGTTGATGGCGACGTCGCTGCCGGCGGCTCCCATGGCGATGCCGATGTCGCCCGCGGCCAGCGCGGGGGCGTCGTTCACCCCGTCGCCGA
>CAYYCI010000084.1:0-10402 GCA_964470215.1 uncultured Planctomycetota bacterium | reverse complement strand
CCTGAACAGGTACGCCGGCCGCTTGGGAGCAGCGTAGCGCTGGCGAAGCTCCAACCTCCCGCCGACCGGCGCTGGTCAGCGACCGTCTGGCGGATGGGTCCAGGACGCTCGCCGCCGCGGTCCGACCGGGGGCACTCCTGGAGTTTTTTCCCGTGGTTCCTCCACCCGTTGTGGCTCGATCGGGGAACGATTCTTCCACTCGAGGGGGGCTGCGCGGAGGTTGCGGCGTTCGGACGGGGAGCCGTGGGCGAGGAATGGGCGGGGTCGCCGATGGTCAAGGGCAGGCGAATGCGGCGGCGGGGGCCAGGCCTCCACACCGCGGCTTGATCGGATGGGGCATCGGGCTACAATTTGGCGCCCGGTGGCTGATTCCCGGTGTGGACCGAGGAGACCTCATGGCGGAAGATCAGCGGGCGCAACGCATTCGCAAACTGGCCGCTATCGCGGAGAGGGGCCTCGAGCCCTACGGGCGCCGCTTTCCCAAAGACCACACGGTGGCCGATTGCCGCTCGCTCTACGACCAGAAGGGCGACGAAACGCCCGTGAGGACCGCCGGCCGCGTCACTGCCATCCGAAACTTCGGCAAGGCCGCATTCCTCAACCTCAAAGACCACACGGGGACCGTCCAACTCTACATCCGCCGCGACGTGGTGGGCGACGATGCCTTCGAGGTCTACCGTCTTCTCGACCTCGGGGACTTCATCGGGGTCGAGGGCAAGTTGGGCAAGACCCGCACGGGGGAGGTGACGGTCTTCGTCGAGCGTTTCATTCCCCTCTCGAAGGCCCTGAGGCCGCTGCCGGAGAAGTGGCACGGGCTGCGGGACATCGAGACCCGCTATCGCCAGCGCTATCTCGACCTGATCGCCAACGAGCAGTCGGCGGCCACGTTCGTCGCTCGCTCGGTGATCGTCTCGGCGATTCGGCGCTGTCTCGACGAGCGGGGCTTCCTGGAGGTCGAGACCCCCATGATGCAGCGCCATGCTGGTGGTGCGGCGGCTCGGCCTTTCAAGACCCATCACAACGCCCTTGGGATTGACCTCTACCTGCGCATCTCGCCGGAGCTCTACCTCAAGCGCCTCCTGGTCGGGGACATGGAGCGGGTTTACGAGATAAACCGCAACTTCCGCAACGAGGGCATCTCGACCCAACACAACCCCGAGTTCACGATGCTCGAGGTCTACCAGGCCTACGCCGACTACGAGGTGATGATGGAACTGACCGAGGCCCTCGTCGGAGCGGCTGCCGAGGCCCTGGGCCTCGAGGGGGTGGTGCTCTACGGCCCGGAGGGCCAGGAGCGGCCGCTGCGGCTGGCCGCGCCCTGGCCGAGGATCGCATACCACCAGGCGGTCAGGGAATTCGCGGGGGTTGACCCCGAGGACACCGCGGCGGTCCGCGCCAGGGCGCGCGACTTCGAGGTCGAGGAGGAACACCTCAGCGACGCGGTGGTGCTGAACGAGCTTTTCGAGCGGACGGTCGAGCCGGCTCTCTGGGATTTCACGATAGTGTATGACTATCCGGCGGAGTTGTGCCCACTGTCCAAGACCAAGCCGGGGAATCCCTCGCTGGCCGAGCGCTTCGAGGTTTTCGCCGCCGGGATCGAGGTGGCGAACGCCTACTCGGAACTGAACGACCCGCAGGAACAGGCCGAGAAGTTCCGAGCGCAGCTCGGCCACGACCCGACGGGCATGAAGAAGATTGACGAGGACTACATCGTGGCGCTCGAGCACGGAATGCCACCCGCCGGCGGCCTGGGAGTTGGCATTGACCGATTGACCATGCTCCTCACAAACTGCCAGTCAATCCGGGACGTGATCCTCTTCCCGATGCTGCGCCCCGAGGAAGGCGCCCGCGAACAATGAAGAAACACATCGAGCCACGCCGCTTCCTCGTGGGGTTCGACAGCCGCGAGCTCCCCCACCGCTTCACCGATGTGCTGGTCATAGGCAGCGGGGTTGCGGGGCTGCGGGCCGCGCTCGCCGCCGCAAACCACGCAAGCGTCGTCCTTGTCAGCAAGGACGACCTCCGCGAGTGCAACACCCACTACGCGCAGGGCGGGATCGCGGTCGTGCTCGCGGAGCCCGACACCTTCGAGGATCACATCCGCGACACCGTGGCCGTGGGCCAGGGACTTTGCGACCGCCAGGTCGTCGAGACCGTGGTTCGCGAGGGGCCGGAGCGCATCGAGGAGCTGATCGCCCTCGGCGCACGCTTCGACGGGGAGCCTGGCGGCCTCGACCGCACCCGGGAGGGCGGCCACTCGCGCGCCCGCATCATCCACGCCCACGGCGATGCCACGGGGGCCGAGGTCGAGCGAGTCCTCCTCGCGCGTGTTGCCGCCCACCCCCGCATCCGAACACTCGACCACGCCTTCGTGGTGGACCTCCTCACCGACGCCGGCGAGTGCCTCGGCGCGGTGCTTTCCTCCCAGGTCACGGGGCTGACGCTCCTTTGGGCAAAACAGACCATCCTGGCCAGCGGCGGCCTCGGGCGCCTCTACCGCGAGACCACCAACCCCGAGGTGGCCACCGGCGACGGCATAGCGATCGCCTATCGGGCCGGAGCGGTGCTCCAGGACATGGAGTTCGTCCAGTTCCATCCGACCACTCTCTACATCGCGGGCGCCTCGCGGTGGCTGATCTCCGAGACCGTCCGGGGCGAGGGCGCCTTCCTGGTCAACAGCCGGGGCGAACGCTTCATGGAGCGCTATCACCCGGCTGGCGAACTCGCCCCTCGCGACGCCGTGGCGAGAGCCATCCTGGCCGAGATGCGCGAGACGGGAGCCACACACGTCTTCCTCGACCTCCGCCACCTGGACTCCGGCCACATCCGCGAGCGGTTCCCCACCATCAACAAGGCCTGCACCGAGTTCGGCCTCGACCTCGCCGAAGACCTCATTCCCGTCCGTCCCAGCGCCCACTACACCATCGGCGGGGCGAAGGCCGACCTGGAGGGCAGGACCTCGCTGGCGCGCCTCTACGCCTGTGGGGAATGCGCCTGCTCGGGCCTCCACGGCGCCAACCGCCTCGGCAGCAACTCCCTCCTCGAGGGCCTCGTCTTCGGCGCAAGGGCAGGCGAAGCCGCAGGTCGCCAGGCCGCGGCCTCCCAGGGCGAACTCAAGCCCCGAACCCTCCAAGGCACCGCGCCCGCAGGCCGCGAGGACCGGCTCGACATCCGCGACGTGGCCAACGCCCTCAAGAGCCTCATGTGGCGGCGCGTCGGGGTCGAGCGCTCCGACGACTTCCTCCGCGAAGCCGAAGAGAACATTGACTTCTGGTGCAGTTACGTCATGGCAAAGGAGTTCTACTTCCGCGAGGGCTGGGAACTCCAGAACATGCTCACACTCGCCAAGACCATCGTCGTGGCCGCTCGGCAGAGGACCGAGTCGCGCGGCGTCCATTTCCGGACCGACTTCCCCAACCCCGACGAGCGGTGGGAGCGCCACATCACCTTCAAGAGACCCGATTGAAGGAGCCGCCCGTGTATCGCGACAAGCCGGTGGAAAGCTACCTCGCCGATGCCGCTGCCAAACTCCCCGCCCCGGGTGGCGGAAGCGTCAGCGCACTGGCGGGAGCCCTCGGGGCCTCCATGGCCGCAATGGCTGCGAACTTCACCGTCGGGAAAAAGAAATTCCGCGACGTCGAACCGCAGGTGCGCGCCCTCCTCGATGAGTTCCAGAACGGACTCCAGAAACTCCTCGGACTCATGGACCGCGACGTCGAGGCATACTCGACCGTGGACGCGGCCTACGCCATGCCGAAACAGACCGACGAGCAGAAGAAAGCCCGAACCGCCGCTATCCAGAGTGCCCTGAAGGTCGCCCTCGACACCCCGCTGCGGACCGTGCGCCTGTGTGGCGATCTGGTCGCCCGCCTCGACGACCTCGTCGAGTTGGCCAACCCTAACCTGATAAGCGACGTGGGGGTGGCCGCCATACTCCTCGAGGCCGCGCTCCGCGGCGCGAAGATCAACGTCGAGATAAACCTCGCATATCTCAAGGACCAGGACTTCGTCCGGCGCACCGCCGCCGAGATTGACGAGGCAGCCGCCCAGGCGGCCACGACCGCTGCCTCGGTCCTCGAGCGCGTGTATGCCAGGATGGGCTGGCCCAGGTGAGCGCCATGGCCACCGAATGGAACATCGCCAAGAGCCAACGCCGCTGCGTGTGTGGCCGCGAGTTCGAGGAGAACGAGACCTACTTCGCCGCGCTCTACGAGGAAGGCGGCGACTTCGTCCGCCGCGACTACTGCCTGGAGTGCTGGCCGGGCGCGCGCGAGCGCGGCGGCTTCTTCTCGTTCTGGAAAACCACCGCCGCGCCCAAAGACCAGAGGCGAAAACTCTTCGCCGACGACCAGGTCCTCCTCGACTTCTTCCTCCGCCTCGAGAACGCCCAGGAAGAACAACACCGCCACTTCTTCTACATCCTCGCCCTGATCCTCATGCGCAAAAAGGTCCTGAAGTTCGAGGACATCGAGCGCCAGGAGGGCCGCGAGAGCCTCGTCCTGCGCTATCCGCCCGAAGACCGCACCTTCCGGGTCGAGGACCCGCGCCTGGGCGAAGACCAGATCGAAGCACTCAAGGACCAACTCTCGGAAATCCTTGACTTTCGCATCTGACGGGGGTACCTTCTTGTCAACCCCGAAGAGAGCCTTCCAAGGAGAGACCTCGCGATGAAGATCGAAGACCTCGCCTACAGGATAGCCGCCGAGACCCTCGCGCTCCTGGAGCGAAAATACCACTACCGCATCGCCGAAGACCACAAGAAGGACATCCAGAAAACCATCTGCAACAACCTCAACCAGTACATCCGCGAAGCCCAGGAGGCCGGAAAAGAGAAATCCTGACCCGGAGAACCACCATGCCCACCCTCTTCGGCAAGCGCTATAGCCGCAAGGAAATCCTCCGGCGCGTCGGCGACATCTCGCAACTCGGCGGCATCCGACTCGTCGAACTCCTCGACGGCAACACCCGCGGCGTCCGCGCCGCCGACTTCGCTACCGCAACCGGCCTGACGTTCACCGTCCTGCTCGACCGCGGGATGGACATCGGCCCGGCGGCCTGGCGCGGCAGGCCCCTGGCCTGGAACTCCATGACCGGCCCCGTCCATCCCGCCTTCTTCGAGCCACAGGGCCTCGGCTTCCTGCGCTCCTTCCACGGCGGGCTCCTGTCCACCTGTGGCCTCACCTGGTGTGGGCCGCCGTGCACCGACGAAGGACAGGAACTCGGCCTCCACGGCCGCGCCTCCCACAGCCCAGCCCGCCAGGTCTCCGTCCACTCCGCCTGGGAAGGCGACGAATACCTCTTCTCGGTCGAGGGCACGGTCCGCGAGGCCAGCGTCTTCGGCCCGAACATCTCCCTCACCCGCACCGTCTCGGCCCGCCTCGGCGACGACCGCTTCCGTGTCCGCGACGTCATCCGCAACGAGGGCTTCGAGCCCGCCCCGCTCATGCTCCTCTACCACATCAACGGCGGCTTCCCCGTCGTCTCCGAACACACCGAACTCCTCTCCCCCACCAAGAGCATCGAGCCCGTGACCGACTACGCGGCCAGCATCGCCGAGCGCTACAACCGCTTCGACCCTCCCACCCACGGCATCGAGGAGGCCTGCTACCGCCACAAGCTGGCCTCGGCTCGGGACGGCACGGTCATCGTCGCACTCGTCAATCGCAAACTCGACGGCGGATTCGGCTACTACATCCGCTACAACCGCCGCCAACTCCCCCACTTCACCGAATGGAAGATGATGGGTGAGGGGATGTACGTCGTCGGCACCGAGCCATGCACCATGCCGCTGGCCTCGCGGGCCGAGTTGCGCGAGCGAGGGGAACTGGAATTCCTCGAGCCCGACGAAGAGCGAACCATCGAACTCGAGATAGGCGTCGTCGCCGGCCCGCGCCAGGTCAAGGAAATCGAGGCCTTCTGCCGGAAGCACGCCGCTAGCCGCAAGCGCCGCCGCTGACACCCCCCACCGCCCCGCGGCGACCCCTGCCATGTAGGCGGGGCGTCTCGCCCCGCTCCTGATACCCGCGACGGCGTCCCGCAGCTCGGGGAGGCGCTCTCTGTCCTGTGGGCGGGGCGTCTCGCCCCGCGGGATGCCCTGTATCCATTCCAGCGGACCGCGCCCTCGCCGCCCCCTGGGCGTCCGTGTCTGCCTGTGCCGGTCCGCTTGCGGCCGGCTCCGAGTTTGGCTGCGCCTGGGGCCCCGGGAGCGCCGGGCTCGGAGCCCCCCTCGTGGGAACCGGCGCGAGCCGCCCTCTCTGCGGTGAAAAACCGACGGCGGCTCAAGCCCCTACTGCGGCTTCAGGCTCACCTTCAGGCCGTCGAGCGCGCGCCCATCGGGGCGGCAAACCCTGAACGAGAAGGCCCACTGCCCGCCTTGCTGGGCGATCTTCACCAGGAGGCGATTCCAGCCTTTCTTCAGCCGCGCCCGGGCCTTGTCCTGGCCAATCCTCAACGGGCGAGCGACGTTGTTGGCGTGGGCCAGCTTGTCGTTCACCCACACCTTCACCCCGTCGTCGCTACCGATCTCGAGGCGCACGTCCTGGTCGGCCGGCGACCAGAGGTATGCGAGCATGTACGCCGCCCGGTTGCTGCCCCGGCCGATCGCGCGCTCGAGGTCAATGGACTGCGCTCCGACGCCCTGGGTGAGGACCTTCCACTCCACGCCCGGCTCTCCCTTCTCGGGGGGATAGGTGGTCTTGAATGGGTCGCCTTTGGTGTAGGGGCCGGCGCCGAGCCAGGTGGTGATGAAGCCCTTGTATCGGTCCATCTCGGCGATGACACCGGAGGCCTGTTTGGCGAGGGCCTTGTTCTTGGTCGAGGCGATGATCTCCTCGAGCGCGTCGCGGGCCTCCGCCGGGGCGAGTTGGCGGCAGTTGGCCGCCACCTGGACCACTGCCACCTCGGCCTCCGCTCGCACCTGGGCGTCCCCGAGCAACGCTTGAGCGAGCTTGAGCGCCTCGAGCGAGCGCGCCGCGCCGAGCCCGCCCAGCACCGAGCGCTTCTCGTCAGGCGATTTCGCCAGACGCAATGCCTGCGCATACATCTCGTCGGCCTCACCGCCGCTGCGGCTGGCCACCAGGTTGGCCATGTTCACGTAGCCACGGAAGGCGAGGACGCGATGGATCGGGTTCTTCGTGGTCTTGATCACCCGCAGCAAGTCAGGGGCGGCGGCGGGGTCGGGCCACTGGTGCAGGGCGCGGACGGCGGCGGTCGCCACGTTCTCGCTGCGGGCCTTCAGCCGCGCGCGGACGGCCTCGAGGGCGTTCTTGCCGCCCAGGCGGCCGAGGAGTCCGAGGAGGCGACAGGTCGCGTCCTCGTCGGCTTTGGTCAGGACGGCCACGAGCGGCGCCGTCCGGCCCTCGATGTCGTCGCTGCGATTGGCCACGGCCGTCAGCACCCGCATCAAGCCGCCCCGCTCACCCGGGTCTTTCGTGGTCACGAGGAGGTCGGCGAGTTGGGGCAGGTGCTCGGGGGCCGCCACCGCGCCCAGGGCGTCAATGGCCGCCTTCCGGACCGCCGGGTCGCCGGAGCGAGCGAGGCGCAGGACGGCTGGCGCGGCCGACTTGTCGCCCCGCCGGGCGATCACGCCGAGGACCGCGGCCCGAACCGTCGCCTCTGGCGACTCGAGGAGTTTCCCCAGAGCCACGCCCACCTCGTCGCCACGCAGTCGTGCCAGACTCTCGGCAGCCGCCTGGGCGACCTCGTCCTTGGACATCGAGGCGCGAACGAGCGCGGGGACGCACGAGGCGTCGCCGAGCGTGCCGAGCGCCCGGACTGCGGCGAGCCTGACGGCCTCGTCCTTGCTCGCGACGAGCTTTGCGACCTGGGCGCCGGCCGACTTGTCGCCGCGGGCCGTCAGAATGTCGAGCAGCGCCACCTGCTGGGTGGAGGTGGCCGCGGACAGCCGCGACGCCAGAGCCTTCGTCATCTCCTCCCCAGGGGTCATGATGAGCACCCGCCGGGCCACCTCGACCAGCGTCTCGTCCTTCGCGTCCATGAGCGCGACCAGTCGTGGGACGGCCTCGACGCCCTGCGCCAGAGCCAGGCCACGGAGGGCCGCGCCGCGGGTCGCCGCCGTGGGGGCGTTATCCAGTACGCGGGAGTAGATGGCGACCGCCTGATCGGTCTTGCCGTCGGCCCTCATCCTGTCGGCACACATCATCAGCGCATCGGCCCTCCGACCCTCGAGGGACGCGGGCACGGAGGCTCTCTGGAGGGCGTTGGCGGCCTCGGGCGTGGCGATGCTACCGAGGGCGCGGATAGCCGTCTCGACCAACCTGGTGTTCTGGTTCTTCAGCAGCGAGGCGATCTCGCCCACGGCCTGTGCCTCGCGCCTGGCCCCGAGCGAGGAGAGCATGCCGATCTTCAACTCGTCGGGCACCTTGCCGAGCGCCTCGCGGAGCGCCTGGCCGGCCTTCGGGCTCGCGTTGCCCTGGAGAGCGAAGCGGGCCATGTGGGAGAGTTTCGGGTCGGTGAGCAACCTCGCCAGTGCATCCACACACGCCTCGCTGCCGCAGCGCCGGAGCATGCGACAGGCGAATTGTTTGCCCGCGTAGGTCGCCTTCGGGTTCGCGACCACCCTGATCAACTTCTGCTCTACGGCCCTGAGGTCTTCCGGTCCCTTGGCCTCGCGTATCTGGCGCTCGATGTCGGCTAGCGGGCGGCGGCTTTGAGCCCAGTCGTAGGTCACCAATTGCGAGTAGGGGTCAGCCAGGGCCATCCCGAGCGATGCCGCAAGGATTGCAAGGGGGAGAAAACCAGCGCGCTTCATCTTTCGTTGCTCCTTTCGCCGATGCTCACAGTTGCCACGGCTCACGGTAGGAACGGCCAAGCAGGGCGCTCGCGCCGGGGTCGTTGATGATCTCCTCGGTGTCGGGATTCCAGCGGATCTTGCGCCCGGTGAGCATCGCTATCTCGCCCAGGAGGCCGACGCTGATCGAGCGGTGGCCTATCTCGGGCGGACAGATGGTCTCCTTGCGGCTCAGGACGCAGTCGATGAAGTTGCGCTTGTGGCCGTTGGAGCGGTAGAGGTGGATTTCGTTCGCCCCGATCTTCTCGCGCAGAAGGCTCTTCGGCTCGGCGTCAATGAAGCCCCTGCGGACGTAAACCCAGCCCTTCTCTCCTATCCACTTGCAACCCTGGGGATTCACCCGGTTGTTGGTCACGCTGATCTCCACGCCCGAGCGATACTTGCAGGTGAAGTTGTAGGCGATGGGGACGTCGTAGAGGCCCTCTTCGGGATAGACGCCCTTGCCCTCGACCTCGATCGGCCCGGTGTAGTCGAGGCCGAGTCCCCAGTGGGCGATGTCCACGTGGTGCCCACACCAGTCGGTGAGTTGCCCGCCGGAGTAGTCCATTATCCAGCGCCAGTTCCAGTGTGGGCCGAAGCCCTGGTAAGGACGCCACGGGGCGGGGCCGAGCCACCTGTCCCAGTCGAGGCCGGGCGGCACGGGCTTCGGCTGGGTGCTGCCGCCAGGCCCACCGGTCGGCAGGCCGACCTCGGCGCGGTGGACCTTCCCGATCCGCCCGTTGATCACAAGTTCACAGGCGAACCGAAAACGGCCGTCGGAGCGCTGCTGGCTGCCTGTCTGCCACACGCGGCCGTAGCGCTTGATCGCCTCGACCATCGCGCGGCCCTCGCGTATGCTCCGGGCGAAGGGCTTCTGGCCGTGGATGTCGCAGCCCGCCTTCGCCGCCTCGACCGTCACGAGGGCGTGCCAGTGGTCGGGCAGCGCGTGCATTATGGCGTCGAGGTCCCCGCGGGCCAGCATCTCGCGAAAATCCAGGTAGGCCTTGCAATCGTTGTTGCGATAGCGCTGGTTGACCAGTTGGCGCGCGCGCTCGCGGTGGCGTTGGTCAACGTCGCAGACGGCGACCACCCGGACGCGGCTGTCGCCGAGGAAGCCGCGCAGGTCGCCGGTGCCCATTCCGCCCACGCCCACCGCGCCCATCACCACCTTGTTGCTGGGCGCATCGGCCCCCAGGACGCTCGAGGGCACGATCATCGGCACGGCAAAGGCCGCCCCGGTGGCCTGAGCCATCTGCCGAAGAAACTCCCGGCGGCTCTTCACACCCGGTCTTCTCATCGCGCGTCTCCTAAGATCGCTTGCTCTGTCCAGGCGAATGAGCGTAAGAACTTACCATAGCCATTGCCCCCGTTGTTTTCAAATCCTGCCCGCGACCGCGCCGCTCCCGAGCGTCCGTGTGCGTCCGGCTCAGGATTCCTATTGTCGCTCGTGATTCCCGCGCGGGGGGCCGGTCAACGGGCCGGCCACGGCTTGCCGAAGGGGTCGAGGTTGTCTTTGGTGACGAGGCCCGGGGAGTCCTGGATGCGAACGGTGGCTCCCCGCTCGCAGAAGCGATTGCCCACCAGCCTCGCCCTCGCCACGCCGACCATCGAGAA
>CAYYCI010000083.1:0-10453 GCA_964470215.1 uncultured Planctomycetota bacterium | reverse complement strand
CAAGGCGTTGGTGGTCGGCGCCGACACCCTCGTGGCCTGTGAGGGGAGGGTGATCGGTAAGGCGCGCGACGAGGGCGAGGCGCGCGAGTTCCTGCGCCTCCTGACCACCCACCGCCACGCGGTGATCACGGGCGTGTGTGTGTTGGACACGACGACCGGTGAGAAGCGCATCGCCCACGCGACGACCTGGATCGAGATGAGGCCGATGAGCGAGAGCGAGCTGGACGCCTACATCGCCAGCGGGGCCTGGCGCGAGAAGGCCGGCGCCTATGCCATCCAGGAAGGCGGCGACGAGTTCATCCGCACCATGGAAGGCAGCGAGAGCAACGTCGTGGGGCTTCCCGTCGAGTTGGTGGCCGAACTCGTGCCCTACTCCTTCCGCGAGTACCTGGCCAAACTCCACCGCGAGGTCATCGCTCGCCACCGCGACCTGCTGATCACCGAGGAAGAAGCGACCTCGCCCGAGGCCCTCCGCTCTCGATTCGCCCGGCCCGAGGCCCCGCTGGAGGTCGAGATAGGCCCGGGGAAGGACGATTTCGTCGTGCGCCAGGCGGCCGAGCGGCCGGGGGTCAACTTCCTGGCCATCGAACGGCTCCGCGAGCGGGTGGATAAACTCTGCGGGAAGATGAAGCGCGCGGGGGTGGGGAACGTGCGGGTGTTTTTCGGCAACGCGCGGCTGGGTGTCGCCAGGCTCCTGGCGCCCGGCCAGGTGAGCGCCTTCTACATCCACTTCCCCGACCCGTGGCCGAAGCGTCGCCACGCCAAGCATCGCCTGATCCAGCCGCCGTTCACTGCCCTGTTGGCCGAGAAGATGGCGCCCGGGGCGATTCTCAACGTGGTGACCGACGTGCGGCCCTACGCCGAGCAAATCCTCGAGTGCCTCGAGGAAACCCCCGGCCTGGTCAATCGCCTCGGGCCGGGCCGTTGGACGAACGAATTGCCGGGCTATCACCAGAGTGTGTATGAAAAAAAGCGACGCGCCGCTGGCGCTGTGATATATTATATCCTGTTTGCGAAGGAAGGAGGCCGGCCGGCGTGAGCGCCCGCCTGATCTGCCTGGGCTTCCAGGCCCGTCACGATGCGATTCGTTGCGTTGACTTCGACGACCCCGCCTCGCTCTCGGACTTCGAGGCCGCCGTGATAGACCCCGCGGGGCTGACGGCCCTGTGGGCGGGCCAGGACTCCCGGCGAATGACCCCCGCGGAGCGCCGCTCTCTCGCGAGCCACCTGGCCCACCTGGTCTGGCGCCGCCGCAACGAGGCCGCCGAGTTGCTCCGGCGCGGTGGCACGATCCTCTGTTTCCTGCGGCCGGTCGGTCCGCCGGTGCGGCTTGTCCGCTCCGATGCTCAGGGCGGTCGGGTGGTGCTCCATGCCTACTCGTGGCTGCCGCGCGAACGGGCGCTGAGGAGCCTTGTGGTGGCGTCGGCGAGGTCGGCTGGGGTTCTGCCCACCGACGCCTCCCATCCCGCCTGGCGGCTTCTCAGTTCGCTTGGCGAGCGTCCGATGGCGGAGGCGGTCATCGCCAACGACGCGCTGCCGAGCGGCTGCCGCGTGGTCGCAACGAACGAGGAGGGTCAAGCGGCCGCGCTCGAGGTGTCGGCGGGAGAGGGGAAGGTGCTTTTCGTGCCTCCGTTCAGGGGCGAGCCGGAAGAGGTCGGTCGGGTGCTGGCCGCTTTCTTTGCTCCACCGCACGAGGCGCCTGCCGAGACGCCGCCCCCCGCGTGGCTCGACCAGGCGCTCCTGCCCGGCCAGCGCGAACTGGCCGAGCGCCTTGAGGAACTCGAGGCCGAGATCGAGCGCCTCGAGGGGGAGTTCATCGCGGCGCGCGATCGCCAGCGTGAATTCTCTCGCCTCAACAAACTCATCTACGCCAGCCGCCCGGAGGAACTCCTCGAGCCGGCAGCCGATGTCTTCGGGCGCCTCGGCTTCGACGTGGAGACCACCGAAAGGGGTTCGTTGAAACTCTGGAGCGAGGAGGGCCACGCCCTGGTGGTGATGGCGGCGTCCGAGGGCGAGATCGACTCCGACCCCTACTGGGCGCTCGTCGAGCAGATCGGCCGGCGGCCGACCCCGGACGTGCGCGGGGTGATCCTCGGCAATGCCCACTGCACGAAACCGCCCGCCGACCGGCCCGCGCCGTTCACCGACCTGTTGCGGCGTGGCGCGCAGCACCGCGAGGTGTGTTTGCTCTCGACTGGGGAACTCTACGCCGCTGTGGGCGCGTTGCTCGAGCGCGACGAGGAGGGGCTCCGCGCACGGCTGCGGAAGGCTATCGTCGAGACCATCGGTCCGTGTGAGTTGAAACCCTTGCTCGGAGGGAACTCGCCGTGACCGGATGCCTGCCCGCGGCGATTCTCTGGCTCGGCCTGGCGCGGTGCGCCACCGGGAGCGAGCCAGTGGCGCTCAGGGTCGAAAACCTCACCGTGCCCCCCTCCAGCGGCCCCCTGATGCACGTGTTGATCGCCAACCGGGGAAAGGCCCGCTACGAGGGCAAGGTCGACGTGAGCGTGCCCGAAGGCTGGCGCCTGAACCGCACCAGGTTACGGGTGAGGCTGCGCCCCGGCGAGACTCGACGGCTCGACTTCGCCATCGAGCGCGCGCTCGACAATCGCCGGAACCGCTATCGCGTGGCAGTCGTCGCCGAAGGGGGCGGGCGCAGGGTCGAGCGGACGCAAGAGGTGGTCTGCGCCAGCGCACCTTACTTCCAGCCGCGCATTGATGGGAAGGCCACCGAATGGGACGACGCCATTCCAGTCTCGTTCGTCACCAGGGGCAAACGGACGACCATCCGCACGTATTGGAACCACGACGCGTTCTGCGTCCTCGTCGAAGTCCAGGAAGAAGACCTCTCCACTCGCCGCAAAAAACCGGATGAGAAGATAGACGCGGTGCAGTTGGCCATTGCGCGCTCCGGCACGGCGACCCCCTCGAGGCCCAGGGCGAGGGCCGAGCGCCACGAGTTCCTGCCCGTGGCGAGTTTCTCGTGGCTGCGGCGCTCGCGGTGCTACCGGCTCCTGGGGCCCGGTGCGCGGCTGGTCACTGCAACCCAGGAGCGCGACCTCGACGGGCTGGAGTGTCGCGACGTCGCGCTGGCGGTGCGCCGTCGCAAGGACGTGACGACGTATGAATGCGCCATCCCTTTCAGGCTCCTGCCCGAGATCAAGCCGAGCGAAGGACGCGAGTTTTTCTTCTCGGTTCTTGTCCACGACCCCGACGGGACGGGCCTGCGCGAGTGGGGGGAAGCGGCGGGGCTGTGGCCGTGGCAGCGCAACCCTCTCGCGTGGTGCAGGTGGAAAGGAGACTCTCGCGGCCAGGCGCCCCCCTTCGACAGCAGGACCGAGTGGGGGCTGTGCAGTTCGAGGCACTAGGAGGCCGAAAGATGGGATGCAGGGCAATCGTTCTCGCGGGCGCAGTGCTCGCCGTGGCGGGATGCGCCCGAGGGCTGAAGGAGACGTGGCAGACCACCCCTCCTCACCCTGGCAGCGAGGTGGTCGTGGCAGTGGTGGCGGCCCAGAACCCCGACCCCTACGCCGCCGGCCGCCAGGCCGCCCAGGCGCTGAAGGACAAGTTCCTCGGCGGGCCGAAGGTCGTTTTGATCTCGGAGTGCTACCTCGGCCGCAAGAACAAAGAAAGACTCCTCCGTGGCATTCGCTCGGTCCTCCCACGGGAGATTCTCTTCGGCGGCGCCACCTACGGCTCGATCACGATTGACGGGTGCCACGATCGCGACGCGGTCGCCCTCCTCGGCCTGGCGGGTGACGGGGTCGGGGTGAGGGCGGCGCTGGAACGTGAACTCGGCGCCTCGGGGCCCTGGACCGAGGATGCCTCGGACCCTCTGGCGAGGCGCCTGCGAGCCGCCGGCGCTCGCCTCGCCAGGAAAATCCCCACCTCGGCAAGCGACCGCCTTCTTGTCGTGATCGCTGACGCCCACTCCCCCAAGAACGGGCCGCTCGTCCAGGGAATCCAGGATGTCCTTGGCCTGAGGTTTCCGATAATCGGCGGTTCGGTCAGCAAGAACGCCGGCCAGAGTTACGTGTACTACCAGGGGGAGATGTTCAGCGACGCGGCGGTGGCGCTGATGCTCTCGGGTGCTTTCAACGTGTCGCTGGCCGGCCGCCAGGCCAAGGAGGCCAAAGCCGTGGTGGCGACTGCCGAGGCCGCGACCGCCATCGCGCACCAACACCTCAAGGGTTCACCCACCCTGGCACTCATCTTCGACTGCGCCGGGCGCAAGGGCAAACTCGACCGACCAGCCGACGAAATCGTTCCGATCAAGAGGGTCCTGAAACGGGATGTACCACTGTTCGGTTGCTACTGCGCGGGCGAGATCGGCCCGGCCGACACCTCCGACGCCTCCCCCAACGTCCTGAGCCACGGCGTCGGATGGCACATCATGATAGCCTTGTTGGGACGTTGAGGAGGCCGCACATGGTGAGATTGCTCATCAACGGGGCAGCGGGCCGCATGGGCAAACACCTCGTGGCCCTCGCGGCCCAGGACCCCGAACTCCGTCTGGTCGCAGCCTTCGAGCGACCCGACCACCCGGACCTCGGCAAGGACGCCGGCGCCGTGGCGGGCATCGAGCCGCTGGGGGTCGAGATCGCCGCCCGCGGGCCAGTCGAGGCCGATGTCGCGGTGGATTTCTCCTCCCGCGAGTCCTCGCTCGGGATGCTCCGATGGTGTCCGGAGCAGGGCATTGCGCTGGTCGTGGGCACGACCGGCCTGGGCGAGGAGGGGACCGCCCTGCTGGAGGCCGCCGCCAGGCGCATCCCGTGCTTGATGGCGCCGAACATGAGCCTCGGCGTGAACCTCCTCTTCTCCCTGGTGGGGCGGGTGGCCGCCGCGCTGGGGGACGACTACGACGTGGAGATAATCGAGGCCCACCACCGCTACAAGCGGGACGCGCCCAGCGGCACCGCGTTGCGCCTGGGCGAGCGGGTGGCCGAGGCGCTCGGCCGCTCCCTCGAGGCGGTCGCCACCCACGGTCGCCACGGTCTGGTCGGCGAGAGGTCGAGGCACGAGATCGGCTTCCATGCGGTGCGAGCCGGCGACATCGTGGGGGAACACACCGTGGTCTTCGGCGGAGTGGGGGAACGGGTGGAGTTGCGCCACGTGGCGACCAGCCGCGAGACCTTCGCTCGCGGGGCCTTGCGGGCTGCGAGGTTCCTCGTTGGGAAGCCCCCGGGAACCTACTCGATGGCCGACGTCCTGGCCCTCGCGCTTTGAGCCCGCAGCGGTCCTCGGCGGACCTTGCATCGAGAGGCCCCCTCATGGCGTGGCCACCGAGGGGGGTTGGCGGTTCGCGTTTCCTGAGACTATGCAGGAAGCCCGTGGTTGGCCTCAAAATTGACTTGGGCGCGTGGGCTTTGGCACGCTTTTGTGCACCGTGGGTTTCCAGTGCAGGCGAGAAGGAAAAGAATGGTTTGCCGAGGGAGCGCGAGGCATTCGCCCTGCGACGTTTCGGGGCGAAGAGCCGGGTCGGGTGTCAACGAAGGCATTCTTTTCCTTCTCGCCGGCCAACTGATTGCGGTGCAAAAAGCGTGGCAAAGCCCACGCGCCTCGCTCCGCGCTTAGTTCAGGCTTCCTCATAGATGTGGTAGCCGCCTCGCGGTGGGGGTCAGGGGCTGGCGGGCTGGGGTTCGGGCGGGGAGGAGGACCAGCACACTCGGTTCTTGCCCTGGCGCTTGCCCTGGTAGAGGGCGTCGTCGGCTTTCTGGATGAGTTCCTCGGCACTAGCGGCGTCGCCGGGGAAGACGGCCACCCCGAGGGTGAGGGTGACGGGGCCGGAGACCTCTTCGCCCGGGAAGTGGAAGCGCTCGACCTCGGCCCTGATGGTCTCGGCGACGCGCCGAGCGCCGTAGCGGCCGGTGCCCGGGAGGATGACGACGAACTCCTCGCCACCGTAGCGTGCGACGATGTCGTCCTGGCGGGTGTTCTGGACGAGTATCTTGGCGATCTGGCGGAGGAGAGCGTCGCCCTGGGGGTGGCCGTGGGCGTCGTTGTAGCGCTTGAAGTTGTCAATGTCGGACATGATGAGCGCCAGTTGGGAGCGGCTCTGCCGGGCGGATTGGATCAGTTCGGTGAGGGTGTTGACGAAGTGTCGGTGGTTGAACAGGTCGGTCAGGCCGTCGTGTTGCGAGAGATGCTCGGCGTGTTTGTAGAGTTGGGCGTTCTCGATGATGAGGCCGGCGTGCCTGGCGAAACTGGCCAGGAGGCTCAACTCGTGGCCTGTGAAGTCTTTTCCGGGCTTGTTCAGCGCTGCCACAAGGCCAATGCTTCGGTCGGTGGCTCGGCGCCCCCTTGCGAGCGGAGCAACGATCAGGGAGCCGAAGCCCCGGGCCACGAGGTCAGGGAATCGGTTGGTGGACTCGAGTTGGTTGATCAGGCGGGCTTTCCCCTCCTCGATCACGTCGTGGCGGATTTCCTCTCCGAGGTCGAGTCTTCCGTTTCCTTCTTCGATTGACACGACGAACTTTCCCGTTTCGGGGTCGTAGAGTTGTAGGGTGATGTAGGCGACGTCGAGGTTGGCTCGCAGTGTCCGGACGGCCTCGTTGAGGACGGCCCGGAGGTTCCGGGTTCTGGTGAAGACTTCCACCAGGTCGCTGATTCGGGTCATGAGGCGGGAGTGGGTCTGTTCGTAGGCCTGGCGTCGTCGGAGGGCCTCGACGGTTCTCTCGAGGACGATCTGCTCGTGGTGTGCGGCGGCCAGGAGGCGTCGCATCCAGAGGGCCGCGACGAGCGCGAGGAGGGCGGTGGCGGCGGTGACGATTGCCAGTGCGATGCGGGTTGGTTGCGAGATGGCTTCAGGGCGTGGGGAGAGGATTGCGGCGGTTGCGAGGACGGCAGCGGCGCAAACCAGGACGAGGGCGGCGAAGACCGCTCTTGCGGCTCGTCGGCGGTCTCTGCGCGTGGCGTTCGGGCCGGAGGCGCCGAAGACAGGGGTCGCCGGCTGGGCGTTCAAGGCATCATGCCTCGCCTTCGATGGTGCCTACTTCGATCTTGACGGCGCTGCGGTCCTCGATGCGGTCGATCTTGCCATCGCGAATCCACACGATGCGGTCCGAGGCGCTGAGCATCTTGTGGTCGTGGGTGGCGGAGATGACGGTGACGCCGCGCTCCTCGTTGAGTTCCTTGAGGAGTTCGATGATCTCGGTGCCCGTCTTGATGTCGAGGTTTCCGGTCGGTTCGTCGGCCAGGATGAGGCTGGGGTCGTTGGCCATGGCGCGGGCGATGGCCACGCGCTGTTGCTGGCCGCCGGAGAGTTCGAATGGCTTGTGGTGTAGGCGGTCACCGAGCCCGACGCGCTCGAGGAGCCCGACCCCCTTGTCGCGCGCCTCGTCGGTGGTCATCCCCGCGAAGACCATCGGCAGCGTGACGTTCTCGAGGGCGGTCATCACGGGGATGATGTTGAAGGTCTGGAAAATGTAGCCGATCTTGCGGCAGCGCAGCCAGGCCAGTTCGTAGGCATCGAGTTGGGCGACATCAACCTCCTCGATATAGACCTTTCCGCTGGTGGGCTTGTCGAGGCCCCCGACCATGTTGAAGAGCGTGGTTTTCCCGGAGCCCGATGGCCCCATGATGGAGATGTATTCGCCGGCGCGAATCTCGAGGCTCACGCCCCGGAGGGCGTGGACCTCGACCTTGCCCATCTTATAGACCTTTGTCACGTCGCGCGTTCGCACGATGTTTTGTTGCCCTTGGGGTTGCGGCTGGGCCATTGGGTTTTCTCCGAGGCGGTTATTCTTCGATTCGCATGGCCTCGACGGGCTCCATGCGCGCTGCCTTTCGTGCAGGGAAGATGGCGGCGAGGGTCGAGAGGATCAACCCGACCGCCACCGCCATGATGGCCGCTAGAACGAGCGAGCCTGGCGACAGGTAGCGCCACATCGCCCCGCCATAGACCGCCCACTGGCGGAGCACCGAGAGCACGAGGCCGATGACCATGCCGAACAGCGTGCCGATCAGGCCGAGCATGGCCGACTCGACGAGGAAAATCTTCACGATGAACGAGTCGAGGGCGCCCAGGCACTTCATCGTGCCGATCTCGCGGAAGCGCTCCTGGACCGTCATGAACATCGCGTTGACTATCCCCACGAAGCAAACGAGCAGCGCCAGCGCGGCAAGCCACTTGTCGGTGGGCGACATCTGACGGAGGAAGTCGGTGGCCAGGCCCCCCATCCCCGCCCGGGCCTCGCGCGCCCGACCCTCCTGTGGACTGGTTTCTCCGGTGGCGCGCTCGCGCTGGAGCACCGCGTCGATCTCACCCTTGGTCAATTCGACCTGGCGGCGGCGCTCGGCAAGATAGGTCTCCAGGAGTTTCAGCCGCTGCTCCGGCCTCAGGAGTGCCTCGAGTTCCTCTATCTGGGCCTGGAGTTTCTTCTCTTCCTCGGCGCTGGCGTCCTCGATTTGCTCTCGCGCCGCGTCGAGCTCGCCCTGTGTGTCCTCGATGGCTTCCTCGATTTCTTCCTGGTAGCGTTCGAGGCTCGCCGCGCGCTCGGGCGCCCCGGGTGCCTCGGCAAGAGCCGCCCTGACATCGGTGAGTTTCGCCTTCACTTCGTCAAGCTCGCGCTGCGGCCCGATGGCCAGCGCGGCGGTGATGGCGGAGGCGGCCCAGATGAACATCAAGAACGCGATGGCCAGGATGATGCTGCTCATGGTGATCATCGAGCGCCAGAAACGCACCTTGATGCTCTTGAGCGCGATCTCGAGTGCCTTGCGCCACGGCAGAACGATCTGGCGCCCGATAGCCCCGCGTTGTGGCAGGTCCGCTCGGCTCATCCCCGCCTCTCTTCCATCGTAGTCATCGCTTCCCCGACGGCTCCTCTCCCGCCTCCCTCAGCACGGCTATTCCGATTATCCCTTTCCGGGCCAGTTGTCGCAAGTACGCAACCACCGAAACCTCCGCCTCCTTCCGGTGGAGGCGGTAGCGCTCGCAGAGCGCCTGGATTATCTGGCGGACGTTGTGCTTGCCGTCGCACAGGCCCCAGACGAAACTGCCCACCTCGTCGAGGGCGACCCGCCGGGTCTTCGGCACGTAGAACACCTTAGCCAGGAGCCGCGCCCACCAGGTCTGGCGCAGCGGGATCACCAGCCGCACCTGGCCATCCTCGGTCTCCTCGGCCTCGATGGCCTGGTTGCGCACCGGGATGCTCGCCAGCGATTGCTCGCGGCTCAGGGGCTTGCGACGACGGAAGAACCTCACTCCCACGGCGCCTGCCTCAATGACACCTGATGCTCCGGGCGCAAGCGGCCAGGCGCGGGTCGTCGGGCGAGCCGCTGACCAGCCGCAGGGCATACACCTTGTCGCTCTGGCGGCAGTGCCAGGCCAGAGCGCTCAGGCGACGCCTGCCCCGGAGAAGCCCCAGAGGCCGAGCGCGCAGGCGCAACAGCCCGGAACACCGAATCCCGTCCTCGCCCTCCCGCTCCCACGGGGCCGCCTCGTAGGTGAAGCCGCGCAGCCGCCTGGCGAAGAACTCCCCGAACCACTCCTTCAGCCCTCGCTTGCGCAGCACCACCTCCGCCAGGCTCAGGCGGACGACCTCCAGTTCGTCCGAGCCATTGCGAAACAGGAACTGAAGGCAACCGGTCCGCAACCCGCTTTGCTCCAGGCGCCAGGTGTTCTCGACCTCGAAACGAAAGCCGAAAGCCGCCCACTCGTCCCGGCCGTTGACCGGCTCGGCTCGCACGCTGGCGAAAACCCGGCGCGTCAACTCCCGCTGCTCGTCCCCAGCCTCGAAGAACACCCTCAGGTGCACCACCCGCCGCGACGAAGGCGCCACGAGCAACAGGCTGTGGGCATTGTAGGTGCCGCGCCAGGTGAATGCCTCGTGGTCGAGGGCCTTGAGGGCCGGAACGTAGCGGCCCCGATCGATCTGCGGCGGCGGGGCCTTTCGAGGCAACTTCTTGCGGCTCTGACGGACGTAGTTGTCAACCAACTGCGAGGCCCCGGGCACCTTGCCACGAGCGGTCTCCCACTTGACCTCGAGGCGAACCCGCAGTTCGTCCTCGACCCGCATGTAGCCGTTAGCGAAGTCGCCCTCGACCTTCCCAGGACACCAGTCAGCTGGCACGTCGAACGCTATGCCCTGCCAACCAACCCTGTCCCATTCCAACCCGTCCTTCATGGGCGAGATAATCCGCCGACCTTCCCCGACCCGAATCTAGCAAACCCAAACCGCTTTGTCAACCAATCGGAAGCCAGGGGTGCGCCCGCAGATTCCAGGTGATTGGCGCATCTGTAGGCCCTGGGTCACTGCGCGGCGGGCTGGGCTTTGGCACGCTTTTGTGCACCGTGGGCTTCCAATGCAGGCGAGAAGGAAAAGAATGCGCCGGAGAGAGCGCGACAACCACGGCGCGATGCAGGCCGGAGGACCACCGACCTGAGGGCGTCAGGCCGAAGCATTCTTTTCCTTCTCGCCTGGCAACTCATTGCGGTGCAAAAAGCGTGCCAAAG
>CAYYCI010000082.1:0-10513 GCA_964470215.1 uncultured Planctomycetota bacterium | reverse complement strand
TTTTGTGCACCGTGGGTTCCCAATGCAGGCGAGAAGGAAAAGAATGCTTTGCCGAAAGGACGCAAGGCGTTTGGTGCGCGGGGCTTCGGAACGACGGGTCGGGGTTGGCAGCCAGCCAGGGCATTCTTTTCCTTCTCGCCTGGCAATTGATTGCGGTGCAAAAAGCGTGCCAAGGCCCACACCCCCCGGCGCGCTGCCATCCTGGGTTTCCTCATAGATGTGTCACCAATCTGGAATGCATTCTCAGCGACCGCGCGACTCGTAGGAGCACGGCACCGCCGTGCCCGCTGTGGGAGGCAGCCGGCCCCACGAGACTGCTGACCTTGACTTGCAACGCGCAGACCGTTCGGTAGAATCAATGTGGCGATGGGTCAAGAGAGATTGTTCTCGAAAGGAGAGCCAAGTGGTCGTAGTGGACAAGGACGAGTGCACAGGGTGCGAGACCTGCGTCGAGGTGTGTCCTGTGGACGCCATCTCGATGGTGGACGGCAAGGCCGAGATCAATCAGGAAGAGTGCACCGAGTGTGAGACCTGCGTCTCGGAGTGCCCGGTCGAGGCCATCAAGGTCAAGTAGGCCGGCCACCGACCCCGACGCCCCGAAAGCCCTAGCGTTGGCCTTCGGGGCGTCGCCATGTCCACCAGAGGGTCGGGCCGCGGAGGCTCCCTGCCAGCCCCTTGCCCTCGAGCTCGGCCGGCTTCCAGTCTGTGTTGCTCCACGTGACTTGGTGTGTGGTTCCGGGGCGCAGCCTTCGCGCCTGCCAACCTACCAGGGCGCGCAATAGCGAGTCGTGGACAGGGAGCTCGGCGAGCGGCCGCTCCCGTCCGGCTTCGTCGAGGAATTGGCCCCCGCGGACGATCAGTCGCCTCCCCGCCGCCGACGGCTCAGCCGCGGCGACCTTCCTCATCACCACGAAGCAGCGGCGGGTTCCGTTCTCGACCTCCACGCGGAGTATCCAGGAGTCCTCGGAGATTCGCTCCACCTCGCCCGAGCCCGCGCTCCCAGGAGCGAAGCCCAGCGGCACGAGCGCGTCCGCGCTTCTGAAGACCATCTCGACCGGCGACCGCCCGAGGCCGTCGAGACACAGGATGTCCGTGGCCTGCGCGAGCTCTCCCCCTCGCTCGACGACGCGCACTATCCTGGCGAGCGCGCGTCCCTGGGGGAGGAACAATAGCACAACGAAGGCGGCGGCCAGGAGGCCTCCGATGGCAAGAGCCGCCCCGCGCGCCCGTCTCCGCCTCGCCACCGCGCCAGCGACCAGGGCGGCCAGGAGCATCAAGGCCGCCGGCGCGGTAACCAGCCGCCAGCGCACCGCCGACGGCCAGTGCGGGCGCGGGAACGCAGCGTAGAGCCTTTCGTCGGCCAGGGCCTCGGTCCTGCGAGGGAGCAAGAGGCCGTCGAACGTAGGCGGCCTGGCCACCGAAGAGAGGACAACCGCAGCGCGACCGAGGCCGACCGGCCAGGCGGCCCAACCCTCGCCCCGGGCCGCCCCGGGTCGCCTGGAAAGGCGGGCGAGGGACCGTGAGATATCGCCGCTTTCGGCCCCGAGGTCGGCCAGCAGGGAGGCTTTCGCAACCGACCCTCCGGGGTCAAGGACAAAGACCACCTGGCCGCCGCCACGCACCCAGGCCATCGCCCCGCGGCCGGGAGGCAGCGAGGCGCCATCGCCCCTGACCACCAGCGCGTCGAGGATTTGGTAGCCACTGGCGCTGGCCGGCAGCGGCTTGGCATCAACGACCACCCAGCCGGGCCCGAGGAGCGGCTCGGCCCATTGGTGGTCGTCGCCGGCGACCGCGGCCAACCGCTTGCCCTCGTCGAGTTTCGCCAGCGGCAACTCGACCACTCGCTCGGTGATCGGCCCGCGGCCCGGCGCCGCCACCGAGAGCCGCGCCGCGGGCCTGGCCACCCAGGCCGGCACCACCAACTCACAACTGGCGCTCGCACCAGGAGGCACTCGAACCCGATGGGAGTATCGGCAGCCGCCCACGGCCAGGGTCAACTTCCCCTCGAAGGGCAACGAGGTGCCCTTGACCTCCAGATAGACGGCCACCGGCAGGCCGGGCCGAAACCAACCCCCGAAGGCGGGATGCACGGCGACCTCGACCGGCGAGAGGCCCGCCGCCAACACCACCTGCCAGGCAAGAACCAGTGCCGTCGAGAACCCCATGCGATGCGCCTCACGCTCCCACGCTCGGAACCTCGCGCGAGCGGCGACCAGTCGAAGTATGCGGGTTTGCCGCTCTTCTTGCAAGGTTCAGGGGCGTGTGGACCTGCGCTGGGGGGCTCAAGCCAGCCCTGCGGCCTTGCATAACTGGTAGAGACCGCATATGGCCAAGATGACCGCCACGGCCGCCCTGAACCCCCTCTGGCTGACCGACCCGAATGCCCGCTCGCCCATCGCAGTTCCCGCGATCACCGCCGGGCAATAGGCGGCAGCCTGCAAGAGCAGGCTGCTGGTCAGGAGCGCTTTGCCGGTCAGGGGCGTCTGGGCGACGTACGCCACCAACCGCATGGCCACCGTTCCCACGAACGTGGCCATGACGCACGCCTTGGTCTTTTCCTTACCGAGTCCGAGGCGATAGAAGTAGAGGACGACAGGGGGGCCTCCGGTGCTCAGGGCGGCGCCCAGCGCGCCGCTACACGCCCCCGCCACGAATGCCCAGCCCCGGCTCCCGTGGCCCCTGGGCACACGCTCTCTGAAGAATGGCTCGATGGCCGCAACGATCAACACCGCGCCCAATGCCCCGCGCACCGCCCATTCCGGTCCCTCGGCCAGCAGGTAGAGCCCGGGCGGAATCCCGACCGGCACCCCGAGGAGCAACCACCCGACCTGGCGAAGGTCCACGCGCCTTCGGAGCCGCCAGACCGCTATGGCCAGGTTCGGCACCACCAGAAGGGTGACGAGCACCACCGCGTCGCGGACCGCCGTGCCGACCAGAGGCAAGAGAGCCAACAGCACCAGGCCGAAGCCGAAACTCGAGATGCTCTGGACGACGGCAGCGGCCATCGTGCTTCCGGCCACCACAGCGGCATGTTGCCAGGAATCGGCGAGCGCCACCCGAACCTCCTGATGCGGCCTGACAGCGAAGTTCAGGGGCGGGAAGATACCACAGTTGCGCCGGGCCTTCAAGATTGGTAATATGATTTGTGCAGTTGCTCGCCTGACGTTTCCCCCCGGAACAACTTGATAGGGTCGCCTAACGGCGAAGTGGAGCGCTGGCCATGAGCACCGACGACAAACGCACCTCGCGGGAACTCGACCAGATTGCCAAGTTCCACGGCCACTTTTGCGGAGGGATAGTTATCGGCTACCTGGCCGCACGGGTTGGCCTCGAGCGCCTGGGGACCCGACGCGCCGGGGACGAGGAACTGGTGGCAATAGTCGAAAACGACTCTTGCGCCGTGGATGCGGTCCAGGTCATCACCGGTTGCACGTTCGGCAAGGGCAACCTGATCTTCCACGACTACGGCAAGCACGTCTACACGTTCGCCCTGCGCCCCTCGGGCCGAGCCGTGCGGGTGAGCCGAAAGCCCGGCGCGAGCCTCTCGCCCGAAGAAATGCTCAGCGCGCCCGCCGAGCAACTTTTCTGGGTGGATGAGATAACTGTGGAACTGCCGCCGCCGGCCGAGGTAAGGAAGTCGGTGGTTTGTGACCGTTGCGGCGAGCCGGTCATGGACACCCGCACTCGCCGTCGCGGCGAGCGGACGCTGTGCATTCCGTGTGCGATGCGCCGCGATAACGGCCTGCCCAGGCCCCCCGTCAGAAATCATCGTCGGGCCGAAAGCGCCTCAGGCGCTTGAGCCGCGAACGGTGGCGTTTGGAGATCAGGCGCCGCTCGCGCGAGGCCGCGGTCGGCCGCGTGGGCCGGCGGGGACGCCGCACCTTGAGCGCCGCACGCAACAGGGCAACGAACCTGCGCAGAACCTCCTCCCGGTTCTGTTTCTGGCTGCGGTGGGCCTGGCAAACCAGGCGCAACACCCCGTCGCTGCTCAGGTAGGTGCCCAGACGGCTCAGCAGTCGCTTCCGCTGGTCCTCCGAGAGAGTCGGAGAGCCGGCAACGTCGAAGAGCAACTCCACCCGCGTCGCCGAGCGATTGACGTGTTGGCCGCCGGGTCCTCCGCTGCGCGAGAACCTCAGGCGAAGTTCCGAGAGGGGCACCTCGAGGCCCGCGGTGATCTTCAGTTTCTCGCTCTTGCCCATTGCGGCTCCCTCGCCGAGATTATAGGTCCCACCGCCGTTTGGGTCGAATGAGCGCCTGACCAGTGGCGAGGCTCCGACGCCCTGTTGACGACCGGCATCCGGTTATTTGCAAAGCGCGCGGCCAGTCGCTACACTGCGCCCGTCTCCCGTTCCGTTGGCGCAAGGAGATGGCGATGGGCAAGATTCCTGTGGGGCTTCAGCTCTATTCGGTTCGCCACGATTGCGAACGTGACCTGCCGGCCGTGCTCGACCGCGTGGCCGCAGCCGGCTACGTGGGGGTGGAGTTCGCGGGCTACTACGGGCGGGACGCCGCGGAACTCCGCAAGATGCTCGACGAGCGCGGCCTGCGATGCTGCGGCGCCCACACCCAACTGGCCGAGGTCCAGGACGAGAGGCTGGGGGCCACTGTGGAGTTCGCGCTGGCGTTAGGCAATCCCTATCTGATCGTGCCCGCGCTGCCCGCCGACTGGCGCGACAGCCGGGAGGCCTGGCTCCGCGCCGCCGAGTTCTTCAATCGCCTCGCCGAGAAACTCGAACCCCACGGCCTGAGGACCGGCTACCACAACCACGCCGTCGAGTTCCAGCCACTCGAGGGCGAGTTGCCCTGGGACATCTTCGCCAAGAACACCTCGCCGAAAGTCATCCTCCAACTCGACACGGGGAACTGCATGCACGGCGGCGGCGACCCCGTCGAGATGCTCACGCGCTATCCGGGAAGGGCCGCGACCGTCCATCTGAAGGAGTTCTCGGCCACGAACGACAAGGCCCTTCTCGGCGAGGGCGACGTTCCCTGGGACCGGGTCTTCGACCTCTGCGAGTCCACCGGCGGGACCGAATGGTATATCGTCGAACAAGAGAGTTATGCCTTCGAGCCGCTGGTGTGTGTCGAGAAGTGCATCGAGAACCTCCGCAAGATGGGTAAGGCATGAGAAAGGAGACGAGATGAGCGGCCTGTCGCGACGCGATTTCCTGAAGGCCACGGCGGCGGGCGCCGCGGTCGCGGCCTCGGGTGCCTTCGCCGCCGAGACGCAGGAAATCCGAATCGGCCTCCAACTCTATTCCCTGCGGGGGGTCCTCCGGAAGGACTTCCGGGGCACCCTCGAGAAGGTCGCCAAACTCGGCTACCAGGGGGTCGAGTTCGCCGGCTACTACGGCTACGACCGCAAGCCGGCCGAATTCCGCAACATGCTCGACGACCTGGGTCTGGTCTGCTGCGGGACCCACACCAGCATCAACACCCTCCTCGGCGACAACCTCAAGCGCACCACCGATCTCCACAAGACCCTCGGCAACCCCTATCTGATGGTCCCGAGCCTCCCGGGCAAGTATCGAAAGGGGCGGGAGGGCTGGCTCGAGGCGGCCAGGCTCTTCAACGACATCGCCGCCAAACTGAAGCCCCTCGAGATGTGGGTCGGCTACCACAACCACGCCCACGACTTCCACAAGATCGGCGACGAGACGCCCTGGGACATCTTCTTCAGCAACACCGTCAAGGACGTGTGCATGCAACTCGATACCGGAAACTGCATGGCCGGCGGCGGCGACCCCGTTCATTACCTCAGGAAGTACCCGGGCCGCGCGCTGACCGTCCACGCCAAGGAGTTCGGCGTTCGTACCACGGTCGTCGGTGAGGGCAAAGTGCCGTGGAAGGACGTCATCGCTGCCTGCCGTTCGGTCGGTGGCACGCGATGGCTGATCGTCGAGTTCGACCGCACGAGCCTCGACGTCCTCGAGTGTGGCAAGCGCTGCCTCGAGAACCTGAAGGCTATGCTCTGAGGGACTGCCGCGGATGAAGGTCGGCCTCCTCGGCGGCTCCTTCGACCCGGTGCACCTCGGCCACCTGGTGGTGGCCGAGGAGGCCGCCTGGCGACTGGCCCTCGAGCGCGTGGTGTTCGTCCCGGGACGCCTCCCGCCCCACAAGCGCAACCGCCGCCTCGCCCCGCCCGAAGACCGCCTGCGCATGGTCCAGATGGCCATCGAGGGCAATCCCGCCTTCGAGGCATCCGACATCGAACTGCGCCGCGAAGGCCCGTCGTATTCGATAGACACGGTGAACGAACTGCGCGCGGCCTCGAGTGGGGAGTGGGACATTCATTTCCTCATCGGGGCCGACACCCTGCCAGAACTCCCCACCTGGCATCGGGTGCGCGCGTTGGCCGACCTGTGTAAGTTCGTCGTCTTCAGTCGCCCGGGAGCCTCGCTCGAGGCTCTCGGCGCCCTGCGCGTCGCGCTGCGTCCCGACCAGATCGCCGCCATCGAGCGCCGCAGGATCAACATCCCGCTCATCGGGGTCTCCTCGACCGAGATTCGCCGCCGAGTGCGCCAGGGCCGCTCGATCCGATACCTCGTCCCAGAGACCGTCCGCCGCTACATCATCGAGCGCGGCCTCTACCGAGAACCATGAAAACCGCCGTCCACTTCGGGGCAGGGAAGATCGGCCGAGGGTTCCTCGGCCATCTCTACTGGCAGAGCGGCTGGCAGACCGTGTTCGTGGACGTCGCGCCGGGCATCGTCGAGGCGATAAACCGCGAGGGACACTACACGCTCCAGATCATCGGCCAGCGTTGCCAGTCGCTGACGATAAGCAACATCCGGGCGATCCACGCTGCCGACCGCCAGGCGGTGGCCGAGGCGCTCGCCGCCTGCGACCTGGCGAGCACGGCCGTCGGAGTTCGGTTTCTCGACGGCCTCGCTCCGCTCATTGCCGCTGGAATCGAGCGACGGGCGAAGACCAACCCCAGACCGCTGAACGTCGTCATCTGCGAGAACCTGCTCGAGGGGGCCGCAAGGCTCCGAGGGCTCGTCCGCCAGGCCGTTTCGCCGCAGGCCCGTGACTTCGCCGAGCGATCTGTCGGATTCGTTGCCTCGGTCGTCAGCCGGATGGTTCCTGCGGTGCCGCCAGGCCGCCAGGAGCGGGAGCCCCTCTACGTGGCCGCCGAGCCTTATTCGATCCTGCCGGTTGACCGCCGGGCCTTCGTGGGCGAGCCGCCGGCTATCGAGGGCATGGTCCCGGTCGAGAACATTCACGCCCACGAGGAGCGAAAACTCTTCTGCCACAACTGCGGCCACGCGCTCTGCGCCTATCCCGGCCACCTGCGCGGCCACCGCTACATCGCCGAGGCCATGGCCGACCCCGAGGTGCGGCGCCTGGTCGAGGGCGGGCTGGCGGAGACCGGCCGCGCGCTCATCGCCCGACACGGCTTCGACCCCGCCGAGCACCGCTCACACGTCGAAGACCTCCTCGGCCGATTCGCCAACCGCTCGCTCGGCGACACCATCGAGCGCGTCGCCCGCGAGCCCATCCGAAAACTCGCTCGGAACGACCGACTGGTCGGGGCCGCGCTTCTGTGCCTTGACAACAACGTCCAACCTGCCCATACTATCCGAGGCATCCGGGCCGCACTGGCCTATGACAATCCCCGGGACCCACAGGCCGTCGAACTCCAGCGGATGCTCAGCGAAGAGGGCCTGGAGGCCGTCCTCGAGAAGGTCTGTGGCCTGCGGCCGGAGGAAGACCTTTACCAGATGATCCGAGAGGCGATGGGATGAGCGTGTGGCTCGGCCCGACAGCGGCACTTCTGGCGGCCGTCGCCGCCCTTGGCCCCGCCCAACGCGCCAGCCAGGAACTGGCCGAAGTGCGCAGGGCACACCCCGACGTCGTCCGGGCCGAGCAGAAGGCCGCCCGCCAGGCACTCCGCGACGCCATTGACGCGCAGCAACTCTACTTCGAACTCGAGCGCGAACTCCAGAGCCAGATCGTCCGCGAGGAGTCGCTAATCCACCGCGACCGCCGCTATGTGGCCGAGAGCAAGCCGGCCGCACTGCTCCGCCGCCTGGCCGCCGAGCGCGAGGAGGCCGCAGCCGAGCGCCGCAGGAGCCGACTGGCGCGGCTCCTCGGACGCGACATCCGCGGCTTCCCTCACTCGGTCGTCCTGCGAAAGGCCGAGCAGTGGGCGATTGACGCCGTTTACGGCCAGATTTACCTCGAGCGCAAGCGCACGCGCGAGATCTGCGACCGCGTTCTGGAACTCGCCGAGCGGATGAAGCGCGAGGCCCAGGCCCGCAAGAAGCCCACCCGATAGACCCTCCTCCCCGGGCGGGCGTCTCGTCCTGGCCGGAGGGAAACCCCAAGCACCAGATCACAAGCAAAGAACAAACATCAAATGCCAAGCGCCAAACCCCACGCCGGGCGCATGTGGACTGACGCGCACAGACACCGGCGCACACGCCCGCTTCAGAAGGCAGGCGCCGCGGGGCCGTCCGCTACGCACGCGGCACGCGGCGCAGCGACGCCCAGGCCGACAGAGAAGATTGCCGCTCGGCAAGGCGCTGGTCAACGGTGCGCCGGATTGGCTTTTTGACTTCCGCACTCCTTCACCATAAAATCCCGCAGGCCGTACCACGAGAGGAGAACGCCATGGAGAAAAAGGCGCTGGCATTTCTCGAGAGACTCGTCGCAACCCCCAGTCCATCGGGCTACGAGCAAGCGGCCCAGAGGCTCATGCGCGAGAGGATGGCCGAGTTCGCCGACGCGGTCCGCACCGACGTCCACGGCAACGTCATCGCAGCCCTCAACCCGGAGGCGCCGCTGCGGGTCATGCTCGCCGGCCACGTGGACGAAATCGGCCTGATGGTCCGCCACATCACCGACGACGGCTACATCTACGTCACCCAGATCGGGGGGCTCGACCCCGTCGTCGCAGTCTCTCAGCGGGTGGTCATCCACGGGCCGAAAGGCGATGTGCCCGGGGTCGTCGGCCGAAAGGCCATCCACCTGACCGAGCGCGAGGAACGAGGGAAGCAACTGAAAATCCACGAACTTTGGATTGATATCGGCGCGAAGAACAAGAAGGACGCCGAGAAGGTCGTCAACATCGGCGACCCCATCACCTTCGACGTCCGTCTCACGCGCCTGCGCAACAACCTGGTGACCGCCCGGGGCTTCGACGACAGGATGGGAGCGTTCGTCGTCGCCGAAACCCTGCGAAAACTCAAAGGCAAGAAACTCCGCGTCGCAGTCTTCGGTGTCTCCACCGTCCAGGAAGAGATCGGCCTGCGGGGGGCCAGGACTAGCGCCTTCGGCATCAACCCCCACGCGGGTATCGCCATTGACGTCGGCCACGCCACCGACTCCCCCGGCGTGGACAAGAAGCGGGTCGGCGACTTCACTTGTGGCAAAGGACCAATCATCGCCCGCGGGGCCAACATCAATCCCGTCCTCTACGAGATGCTGGTCGCCACCGCGCGCAAACGCCGCATTCCTATCCAACTCGAGGCCTGCCCAGGGGGCACGGGCACCGACGCCAACGCCATCCAACTCACCCGTGCCGGCGTGGCCGCTGCGCTCGTCGGGGTGCCCTGTCGCTACATGCACTCCCCCTGCGAGGTCATCTCGCTGAAGGACCTCGACCAGGCGAGCACGCTCCTGGCGGAACTTCTGACTAGGATGCCGCCGGAGGTTGATTTCACCCCCTGAGGAGGCGCGGAATGGGTCGCCTCGCCGTTTGGTCAATTCTATTGGCGGCGTTCGCCGCCGAGGAGCGCCCGATGCGCGACCAAAGACCATCGCAGGTCCGCCACCTCAACATGCGCATGACCATGCCCACCTACCCGAGCCGCGCCGCATGGGAGAAGCGCGCCGCCTGGCTCCGCGACCACATCCGGGTGGCCTCTGGCCTCGTGCCCGAGCCGCCGAGAACCCCGCTCGAACCCAAAATCTTCGGCCGCATCGAACGCGACGGCTACTCCATCGAGAAGGTTTATCTTCAGAGCCGACCGGGCTTCTTCGTCTGCGGCAACCTCTATCGCCCCCTCGGCAAAAAAGGGCCGTTCCCCGGCGTCGCCTGCCCCCACGGCCACTGGAAGGAAGGCCGCTTCGGCCACGAACCAGGCCGCGGCTCGGTCCCGGGGCGCTGCATCACCCTGGCCAGAATGGGCTGCGTGGTCTTCTCCTACGACATGGTCGGCTACAACGACTCCGGCCGCCAGATTCCCCACCGCTGGTCCAGCCCCGCCGACGAACTCTGGGGAATCAGCGTCATGGGCCTCCAGACCTGGAACAGCATCCGCGTCCTGGACTTCCTGGCCAGCCTCCCCGACGTTGACCCCCAGCGCCTGGCGGTCACCGGCGCCTCGGGCGGCGGCACCCAGACCTTCATGGTCATGGGCATCGAGCCGAGGGTGAAGGTCGCCGCGCCAGTGTGCATGGTCAGCGGCATCATGCAGGGCGGCTGCATCTGCGAAAACGCCCCGCTCCTGCGCATCGAAACCTGCAACATCGAAATCGCCTCACTCATGGCCCCCAGGCCGCTGCT
>CAYYCI010000081.1:0-10773 GCA_964470215.1 uncultured Planctomycetota bacterium | reverse complement strand
GGGGGGGATGACAGAATCCCTGTGGCTCAGGGGTGACATTTTCCCTGTGGCATGAGAGGTCAAAAACTCACCAACCACCCAACCAAGCCCTGGGCCTGATCTCGAAGGTCGTGTTGCCCAAACCATCCACGGGGCAGGAGACGCGTTCGTAGTTCCGCCTTCTTCAGGCGGTTTTCTTGCCCCCGAGGGCTTTCGGCGTCGCCGAGAGGCCGCCTAAAGGCGGAACTACAAACCTTCCCGTCCTGCCGAGAGGCCGCCTAAAGGCGGAACTACAAACCTTACGCCCTCAAGACCTGACCCCCCTCGCGCGCTTACAGGTGCCAGGGGGCGCGCATGGGCTGGTGGGCGAGGCGGTTGGCCTCCTCGTCGCCGATTATTTGTTCCTTGACCGGGTCGTAACGAATCTTCCGTCCGGTGCGAATGGCGATGTTCGAGAGGTGGAGGAGAGTGGCGCAACGGTGGGCCGCCTCCGGGCCGTTCGGGTCCCCCTGCTTGCGGGTCTTCACCGCCTCGGCAAAGGAGACCATCGGGGTGGGGTCGGGCATCTCCTTGACCTTCTTGAGGATGTCATCGGGAATCTTGCTCATATCGAGGCCCTTCGAGGGCTTTCTGTCGTAGGGCTTGCCCCATTCGCCGCTCTCGAGGACGAGGGTTAGCCCGTCGGCATACCGCAACTCGACCCAGCCCCACATCCCGCATGCCTCGGGGTGCGCCGGCGGGGCGTAGGCCTCGACCTCGACCGGGCTGGTGTGGTCCTTGCCGTAAATCCACTGGAAGGCGTCAAGGTGGTGCTGGCCCATATCCCCGAGGCCGCCGCCTTCGTAGTCCCAGTAGCCGCGGTGGGTTCCACCGGTGCGGTGTTTGTTGTATGGGCGGAGGGGCGAGGGGCCGCAGTAGAGGTCCCAGTCGAGGTTCTTGGGCACGGGCTGCGGCTGGAGGTTGACCTTCCCGCTCCACATCTTGACCTTGAAGCCGCCGCGGCGGCGATAGACCGCGTCCACGTTCCTCAGCAGGCCGCTGACCATCAGTTTGTGGATGAGGATGTTGTTGGCGCTTCGGCAGGCGCCGAAACGTCGCCACGTGCCGACCTGGAAGACTCTCCCGTAGCGCTTGATGGCGTTGACCACGGCGCGTCCCTCGGCGATGAACCGCGTCATCGGCTTCTCACAGAAGACGTCCTTGCCTGCCTGGGCGGCGGCGATCGAGATCAGCGCATGCCAGTGGGGCGGGGTCGCGATGGCCACAACGTCAATGTCCTTCCGCTCGACGACCCGGCGGAAGTCGGTGTAAACGCGCTTGTTGTCGGCGCGGCCGACGAACTTGACGTCGCAGACTGCCAGTTGCTTGATGGTCACGGGGGGCTTCTGGCCCCTGGCGAGTCCCATGGTGCTCATGGACCTGAAGGTTCCGCCGCCGCGTCCGCCACAGCCGATGAGTGCCCCGCCGAGGGTTTCGCTCGGAGGGTCTTGTCCGGCGCCGCCGAGGACATTCCTCGGCACGATCGCCAGTCCCGCCGCGGCCATCGCCCCGCCGAGGAACTTCCTTCGGCTCAATTCTCTCGTCGCTCTTTCCATCGCATGCTCCTCTCGACCGTAACCGCTGCCAGGGAGATTAAGCGAAAACCTGGCGAGATTCAAGCGAGAGTCCCGGGCGGAGAGTGCGAACCAAGCAGGCGGAGTGGGGTGCCGGGGCCGCGGCGTGGGGATTGGCACGCTTTTTGCACCGCAAGCAATTGCCAGGCGCGAAGGAAAAGAATGCCTGGGCTGGCAGCCTGGTCCTCTCGTCGTTGCAGGATGCCGCAGACTGGGCGCGGCGCCTCGTTTCGGCAAACCATTCTTTTCCTTCTCGCCTGCATTGGAAAACCACGGTGCACAAAAGCGT
This sequence comes from uncultured Planctomycetota bacterium, assembly GCA_964470215.1. Classification (GTDB taxonomy): domain Bacteria; phylum Planctomycetota; class PUPC01; order DSUN01; family DSUN01; genus CAYYCI01. Next base: position 8,892 of record CAYYCI010000081.1, on the reverse strand, counting down.
GCCGATCCCCACGCCGAGCGGTCCTCGGGGCATGGCGCTCGAACGAGGTCTTTCACATATGTGGCGTGGAGGTAGTTCGTCTAGTGTCGGGCCGGGCGCGTTTGGTCAATGACGACTGGCGCCTCCGCGCCATCTCCCCGGGACCTGGCCGCGCCCGCAGCGGGGCCTTCACGGCACGGCCAGCCGCTGCTCGCCGAGGTGGTCCTTGTAGAAAACCGCCTGGGTGGTGATGGTGGCGAGCGCGTGAGCGGCCTCCATGCGGACCAATGGGTCGGGATCGCCGAGCAACCTGCGGAGGCGCGGAGCAGCGGTCGGGTCCGCGAGCGCTCCGAGCGCCGCGGCACACGACCCTCGCACGGCCGCCGAGGCATGGTCGAGGCCGGAGCGAAGGGCATCGGCGGCTCCCTGCTCGATCAGGGCCGCGAGGGCGACCCCGTGGAAGACCGGGGAGTCGAGTAGGGGGATGAGCCTCGGAGCCGCGGCCTTGCCTTCCAGCCGGCCACAGGCCGTAACGGCCCGGCGACGAAGGTCGTCGGCCAGAGGCAAGGACCACAGGGCCGCCAGGAGTCGCGCCATCCCTTCACGCTTCAGGATGCCCAGCGCCTCACGATATGGGCAATCGGGAGGAATCGTCCCAACGATGGCCTCGATTTGTGCGCTCGGCAGGGAGCGGGCCAATGGCGCGGCGTCCACCGCCGCCAGCCAGAGGCCGCGTTGTCGCGGGTCGGCCAGGTCGGCCGGGTGCGCAACGCCGCGCCAGAGGACCTCTACGACCAGCGGGCCGGCCTCCTGCCAACCGAGTTGGGCGGCTTTGCGCAGGAGGCCGAGCGTTGCTGCGGCGCTGAGTTTTCCATCCACGGCCAGGGCAACGAGACGGCGAAACGACGTGCGGTCGTTGGCCGCGACGAGCGCCAGGGTGGCCCGCTCTCTTTCTTGCGGCGTGGCGTCGTCGGCCAGAAACTCGCGCAGTGCCCCGACGGCGACCTCGTCGCGGCCGCGCGCCAGCCACTCCGCCGCGGCCAGTCGCACGGCTCGGTCCTTCGAGCGTAGCCAGCGCCGCATGGCGGCAGCCACCTGAGGAGAATCGGCTTGCGCCAGTGTGCGAAGGAGCCCCGGGCGCGGCCGGTGTCTGGCGGCCTCGAGGACTTCCCCGACCCCCTCAGGCCCGCTGCGCACCAGAATCGAAGCCGCAAGGCCGGCGGTCTCGTCGTCCTCGGAGCGTAGCAACCTGACCAGGCGCCCATCCGAAGCGGCATAACCGATGCTCTGGAGCGAACGGAGGGCCTCCCTGACGACCGCGTCCTCGCGCCGGTCGAGAAGCCCGACCAGGCCGCTGACACTGCCGAGCCGGCCGAGGCTCCGGGCAATCGCCACACAGACCTCGGGGGATTTCTCTTCGGCGGCGGCTGTTGTCAAGGGCGCCACGGCGGCTCGCCCGGCGCCCGCCAGAGCATGTGCTGCCGCCTCGCGGACAACGGCAGCCTCGTCCTCGAGCAACGCCTTGGTGAGCGTCTCGAGGCTCCTGGGCGCCTGGGCGGCCAGTGCTTGGGCCGCGGCCACCCGCACCTGAGCCGAAGAATCGCCTGTGAGGAGACGTTCGAGGATTGGTCGGACGTTGGCGGCTCGGTCCGCGACGGCCGCCACGATGTCGGCACGCGGCGCCTTCGCGCTGGCGAGCGCTGCCTCGACCGTGCGGGGCGCCGCTGTTGGACTCTCGGCGGCCAGCCTCACGAGCGCGACCACATCGGCTCCGGCGCGAGCCCTCGCCACGAGGTCCGGCAAGACGCCAGTTGCCTCTGGATGTCGTTTGATCACCTCACCGGCCAGCCACCGGGCGGTCGGGTCGCCGAGGCCGAAGTCGGCGATGGCGGATAACGCACCCCGGGGGGAGCGCGGTCGGCCGGCGGGCAGGTCGAGGGCCGGCGAGGTGGCGCAGAGGAATGCGAGAGCGGAGCCGCGACGGCCGTCGGGGGAGAGCGCCTCGATGAACATGCCGCAGGCGCGCTCGAGCAACTCCTCGTTGAAGCCCACCTCGAGTTCTCCCGCGGGGCTGGTAGCCTTTCCGGCGTGGGAGACGAGGCGCAGGGCCCGCACCCCGCGCGGCGGAGAACCGACGAAGGAGGGCCTGACGAAGGCGATTTCGACCACGCTCTGGATCGGGCGACCATCGGGCGACCTGGTGGTGATCCTGTAGCCGCGTTCCGACCATTCGCGCTTCCTGACCCACATCAGTTCGGCCGATACCGCGAGGCGGCTTCCGCCTGGCTCGAGCCAGAGTGTGGCCGCATTCTGGCGAGCTCCGGCCTGCGTGATCTGGGCGAGATCGGCCTCGAGAGGGCCGCGGTCGGCTGGCCCGAGGGGCAGCTCGATGCAGCGCGCGCCTGTCGGTGCGGCGATCAGGGTCCTCTCGACGCTGAAACGTTTCCTCGCCGTGAGGGCGATTGGTGAGCCTCGTGGCTTTCCAGCGACCACCGCGAGCATCTCCTGGCCCGCGCGAGCCCACGGTCGCTCGAAGATGATCGCCGGCTCCTCGCACCCTCCCCAGGGGATGTCGGCCCCGGGCCTCACGACCCACACGACCGAGCGCGAGACGGACCGGCCTGCCGAGAGGATGAATTCGTAGCGGCCTGGGCGCGAGAACGTGGCTCGGAGCTTTTGCGACGCCAGAGCCGCAATTGTTCCGTCGTAGATGGTGAAACGACGGTGGGAGAGTTGAGGATCGTCGTAGGACAGGTTGCACCGCGCTCGGACTTTCTTCTGGTCGCGGTCGGGGAGAGGGGTGGTGAAGCTCAGTTCTACGATCTGCCCCGGGCGTGCGAAGGTGAGGCCCGGCTGGATCGAGAGATAGCGCGGCTCGGCCAGTAGGAGGACCTCGGTCGTGCGCCTCACTGTCCCGCGCGGCCCGGCGTCGGCGAGCAACTCGATTGCGCAGAGCAAGTCGCGCTCGGGGACCTCGGCGCCGGTTGGCCGCCAGCGCAGGGTGAGCCGGCCCCGGGCGTCGGTCTCCCCTGGTCTAAGCGCGATTGGTTGAGGGACGACCAGGACCGGGTCGAGCGGCTCCGTGCCAGTGAGCCAGGCAGGTTTGCCGGAGAGCGCCACGGGGTAGCCGAAGCTGAAGGACCGGATTCTCACCCCGGGGAGCGGTCGGCCCTGGGCGTCGGCGGTTCGGACCTCGATGGCCAGCTCGTCGCCGGGAGGAAGGATACGGGAGTTGACGGAGAGCCTGAGCATGAAAGCCTCAGGCGCGAGGGGCCTCACCTCGAACGCCGGAAACAGCCGAGGAAAGCACTCGACAATCCCCTCGGCGGCGACGGCGACAGTGTAGCAGCCGGCAGGCGCGTCGCGCGGCACACGGAAAATCGCGCCGAAGTGGCCGACGGGGCTGGTCCTGGTGACCCTGGTTGTCAGAGGGACCCCGTCGGGACCGAGAAGCCAAATCGTGATCGGGGCATTCCCCACGGGCGCCGAGCGCTGGCCCACCAGGCGGCTGAGGCGCCCGAGAACTTCCGCTTTCTGGCCCGGATGGACCACCTGGCGAACGGCGTGGACTTCGAGCCGAACGGGAGGCTCGGGCGCCGTTGCGCGGCGAGCGGTGGCCACCGCGTAGTCGCTGCCGCGAGCCGCGATGACCGTGGCCTCGACCCGGGGAGCGAACCGGTCGCGAACGACGACCGAGTGCCATCGGCCGCTGGCGTCGCTTGTCCCTGAGGCGATGAGCGCCCGTTGGCGAGCGCGCCAGGTGGTCTTGTAGATGGCTTTGACGAAAGCGCCCTGGACCGGCTTGGCCGAGGGGGTTTCGACGCAGAAGACCTCGAGGTCGTCGTCATGGAGGGTGAGTGCGAGGGAGAGGCGAGAAGCGATGATGAGAGCGACGCGCCAGTGGCGCCCGTCCCATCCGCGCGCTATGTACGCCCCGGGCTCGGAGATGGGGATCGCCTGGGCGCCAGGCGCGGGCGCGATGGGCAGGCGCCGCGCGGTGGCGCTCCCGGCCGGCTCCCAGGCGGCCAGCCATTGGTTCAGATCGGGCTGGTCCACCTCGAGGAGGTCGAGACGCCACACCTCGACCCTCTCGCCCCAGGAGCCTTCCCACGGAGGCGCGATCGCCGCGGGGAGGCGCTCGACGACGAGCGGCTGCCACCTGGCGAGGGCCTTGCCTCGCGGGGTGGTAGCGCGCGGCTCCGGCGCCTGAGGGGCTGGCCGGCAGGCCCAGACCACGACAGTGGCGATCGCGATTGGAATCGAGATCCTGCCCACGCCCCTAATTCTACCCGAGCACCACCGCTCTTGCCACAGCGAAAGCGCAGGTCAGTTGCGTGAGGGCAGAAGCGCCACAGGGTGGCTGGCTTGGCCCCTGGTTAGTTGACAGGCAGATGGGCGAGCATATAATGCGCGGGTGCCGGCTGGCCATTGGCGCAGGAGATGGACATGGGCGACGAGGGCTACGATGAACTGGTGGAACGGGGAGTGGAACTGGCCGAGAGGGAGAAATATCCCGAGGCCATCGAGTGTCTGAAAAAGGCAATCGAACTGGACGACGACCGCCCCCAGGCACACTATAACCTGGCGGTGATCTACGGCCTTCTGGCGATGGGCGACATCGCGGTCGAGGAGTTATTCGACGACCACGTGGACGAGGAGATTCTCTTCCAGAACGCGGTGGAGGAATACCAGCGGGTCCTGGAGATAGAGCCTGGCCACATCGCAGCCCACAACAACCTCGCCACCATCTTTGCTCTCCACGGCGAGCGCGACCTGGCCATCCAGGAACTCGAGGTGTCCCTCGAACTGGACCCCGACCAGCCGGAGGTGCGCGAACAACTCGAGGACCTCAAGGGCTGAGGCCCGCGTGGGCACGGTTTCCCCTGGCTACCGGATTCTGGTGCGACGGATGGCGGGCGGGAGTGTGTGGGCTGTGGCCGCCATGCTCGCGGTCGCGGGGGGATGCGTCGGGGCCAGGCGCCCGCCCCTGCGAACCACCCCAACCTTCCATGCTCCTCTCGCCTGTCTGACCATCCCGCCGGAGTTCGAAGACCGGCTCCTCTACTACAACGGCTTCGAGGGCAACGGGCATGGGGAGGTGTCGGAAGGGGTGGGGGTGGTGCGGACCGTGCCCGTGGCCGCCGGCGGCCTGTCCGGGCGGTGCGGACTCTCAGGGGCTGGGGCGGCGCTGAGGCTCCGCGGCGAGGGCCTCTCGCCCCACAGGCCGCTGACGGTTAGTTTCTGGTGGGCTCTGGCCGACGATGCGAGGCTGGAGACGGGCTTCGGACTGGTCCACCTGGGCGGGCGGCGGGGCTACATCTCCCATTTTTGTCGGGGCCGAGGGACGTGGTGTGCGCTCGAGCGTCCGGCCGCCGTCTTGCAGGTCTATTACATTCCGGGCATCAAGAACGTCAACGGCATCTACGACCGCGATCTTCTCGGCCACCTGGACCTTCGCCGCGGGGTGTGGCACCACACGGCGCTGGTGATTCGGGGGGCCTCGCTGGTGGAAGTTTACACCGACGGCCGCAGGGCGTGGGGCGTGAGGGTGCGGGGGCGGCGCTTCCGCTCGGAGGATCGCTTGAACGAGCTCGTCATCGGCACGCGCGGGAAGCCGAAGATGATCCTCGACGAGGTTCTGGTGGTTCGTCGCGCCGCGGCCGCGAAGGAGGTCGCCGATTATTACCGCGCGATCCAGCAACTGCGAGAGGCCGGCCACCTGGCGCTCGGGCCGACGGGACATCAACACGGACGAATACGGACGAATACGGACGAACACGGACGGCAACGGATGGCGGACGGCACTCGCGGCGCTTGACACTCCGGGCGGTGGCGGGTAGGATCGCGGCAGGCTGAACTCGAAGGCGGGTTGGTGGGTCGGCGATGGGCGACAGCCAGAGCGCGCTCGCGGGTCATCTGGCCGTGGAACGGCTCGGCTGCCAGGTGGAGCCTGGCGAGGCGTTCAATTCTTTTTCCTCTCTCCCCTTTTGCTTCTTCCTCGATAGCGCTCTGGTCGAGGGGCGTCTGGGCAAGTTCTCCTTTCTGGGGGCGAGGCCCAGGATTTTCGTCTCGTCGAAGGGACGTTCGGTTCGGTGGTTCGAGGCGGGGGTCGAGCGGCGGGTTCGGCGCAATCCGTTCGCCCTCCTTCGCTCCCTGATCAACGCCCACACCATCGAGCGAACGGCGCAGCCGGTGCCTTTCGTCGGGGGCCTGGTGGGTTATCTTGGCTACGACCTCTGTCATTTTGTCGAGCGCCTGCCGCGGACCGCCCGCGACGATATTCGCCTGCCGGACATGTGCTTCGGCCTTTACGAGACCATTGCCGCCTACGACCACGAACGAGGCCAATGGTACGCCGTCTCGCTGGCCGGTGAGGCTGGAGTGGCCGAGGTGGAGACACTCCTGGCTGCCGCCCGACCAGCGGAAGACGAGGCGTGGCTGCCGGCCTCGGTGGGCCCGATAGTCGGAAACTTCACCCGCGAGCGCTACCTGGCCGCGGTGCGGAAGGCCAAGGACTACATCGCGGCCGGGGATATCTTTCAGGTGAACCTCTCGCAGCGATTCTCGACGCGGCTGGCGGTCAGCCCGGCGGAACTCTACCGTCGGCTGCGCAGGGCCAATCCGGCCCCCTTCGCAGCGTATCTGTCGCTCGACCACGTAGGTGGTGCGCTGTTGAGCAGTTCGCCGGAGCGATTCCTCAAGGTGGTTGATGGCCACGTCGAGACCCGCCCGATCAAGGGCACCCGCCCGCGCGGCCACACGTCCGAGGAGGATGCGCGTCTGGCCGCCGAGTTGCGCCTGAGCACCAAGGACGCCGCCGAATTGACCATGATCGTGGACCTCGAGCGCAACGACCTGGGGCGGGTGTGTGACTACGGCTCGGTGGTCGTCACGGAACACAAGGCCCTCGAGACCTACGCGTCGGTCTTCCATCTGGTCTCGACCGTCGAGGGCAAACTGCACGAGGGGCGCGACCTCGTGGACCTCCTGAAGGGCACCTTCCCCGGTGGCTCGATCACGGGCGCGCCGAAAATCCGGGCAATGGAGATAATTGACGAGCTCGAGCCGACCCAGCGGAGCGTCTACACGGGCTCGATCGGCTACATCGGCCTCGACGGCGTCTGCGACCTGAACATCGCGATCCGCACGATCCTGGTGCGGGGCTCCCGGGCATTCTTCCAGGTTGGCGGCGGCATCGTGGCCGACTCCGACCCCGAGGCCGAATATCAAGAGACCCTGGACAAGGGCCGGCGCCTGTTCGCCGCGCTGGGCCACCGATGCGAGGACGACGATGCCGCCCTCTGACCTGCTCGCCCTCGTCAACGGCCAGATTGTGCCGGTCGCCTCCCCGGCGCTCGCAGCCCTGGACCGAGGTCTCCTCTACGGGGATGGACTCTTCGAGACCATTCGCGCCTATGATGGGGTCCCGTTCCTCCTCGAGGCCCACATCGAGCGACTGAACCGCTCGGCTGCCGAACTGCGAATCTGCGATGGCCTCGACCCTGCCGGTCTCCATCGCGACGTGGACGCTCTCCTGGAGCGGAACGGCTTGCGCGATGCCTATGTCCGCATCACCCTCACTCGGGGTTTCCACACCGGCGCGCTCGTCCTCGAGGAGACCGAGGAGCCGACTGTGTGTGTGGTCGTCCGTCCGCTTCATCTCCCGCCCCCGGAGCGCTACGAGCCGGGGACCCGTTGCGTGGTCGCGTCGTGGAGGCGGAGCGCCCAGTCGCCGATTCTCCGCCACAAGACCCTGAACTACCTGGAGAACCTGGCCGCGCGGAGCGAGGCCGTCGAGCGCGGGGCTGACGACGCGATCTTCCTGAACACCCGGGGCGAGGTCGCGGAGGCCACCTCGAGCAACGTCTTCCTGGTCCTCGGGGGCAAACTGGTGACCCCGCACCTGGGAGCAAACATCCTGCCTGGGGTGACGCGCGCCCAGGTGATCGCTCTCGCACGCGGTATGGGAATGGAGGTCGAGGAGCGAGAGGTCTGGGCGTATGAGTTCCGGGGCGCGGACGAGGTTTTCCTGACCAACTCGGTGGCCGAGATTCTGCCCGTTCGCGAGGTCGAGGGGCGGGCGGTCGGGGCCGGGCGCCCCGGCCCCGTCACGAGGCGCTTGCAAAGCGCCTACCGCGAGGCGGTGACGGCCTACATCGTCGGAGGAGAAAACGAATGAGAGAACGCGCTGGCGAGGGCCGGCGAGGCTTCACCCTGTTGGAACTCCTCGTCTCGATCGCCGTGATCGTCATCCTCGCCTCGGTGCTCCTGCCGGTGGTCGTCCTGGCCAGGCGCCACGCGCGCGACGCCACCTGCAAGTCGAACCTGACCCAGTTGTGGAAGTCCACGAACATCTACGCCGCCAACTACGACAAGTTTCTTTTCGTCAACCACTTCCCGCCTCTGCGCATATCCAACATCGTTTACAAGGAGGGCCGGCCCACCGGCTGGGGCTGCCTCTATCCCACCTATATGCCACACTATGCTGTCCTGTTCTGTCCCGGCGACCCGGCCCGTGACCCGAACTGGCAGTACGGATGGCAAAACTGGGGAACGGCAGAGGGGGAGGTCCAGTGTTCCTATGGCTATCGCGGCCGCCAGGGCTTCACCACGAATCCCGACTCGCCCCTGGCGCTCGGCACCGTGGACGGCAATCCCAAGAAGGTCTTCGGGGCGGAGTACTACGAGGCATTCACCTCGCCCGCCCGAATCCACCACACCAGCCACATAAACATCCTGCGGTGCAACGGCCAGGTCGAGCAGAGCGACTTGTTGGTCAGTTTCGGTCCTTCGGAGGCCGAGATAAACGCGGCGCTCGGCGCACTGGACCGCTGAGTCTAGAACTCCAGGCGGCGCAGCGACTTCAAACCCTGGGCCATCGGCACCAGGCCCGCCACCAGCCCGACCACCACC